>DASWOZ010000200.1:0-2788 GCA_036398535.1 Mucilaginibacter sp.
ACTGGATATTATTAAATCGGCTTTTAAGGATTATACCGGGCCATTTGAAACAGAATTTAAATACGCGCGTGCGCGCATGTATGCCACCGTTAACCCGCCCTGGTTCGATAGTATTTATAAAGCTGATGTGGTAAAGTACAAGGTAAAATGCTGGCAAAATATCCGTAATGATGATTTCTTTATTTATCGTTGGGGCGACCCAGTATTTGCCGCGCAGTTTATTAAAAACATACCACTTGACGTTACAGCCGGCTTTGTAATGGGCGATGACGGTTATATGTATGGAAAAGATTTTGCCAGTAAAAACCCGGCCGTTTATGGTAAATATGAGATTGATAAGAACTGGTACAACTTTATGATATGGGGCAGGGCGGCTTACAACCCTGAGTTAGGCGAAGGGTTTTATAAAGATCAGCTAAGGCTGCGTTTTCCGGGTGTTGATGCGGACAAACTTTATACTACATGGCGCGCCACTTCATCCATCGTTTCATGGATAGATAAATTATGCTTTAAGCCAAATGATTATGAATTTGATTTAGAGGGATGTTTTAACAAGCAGGGATTTTTTGATATTAATAGCCTTATAAGTTCGGCGCCTATACCCGGGCAAGGTGTAATTTCTATTGCTGAATATGCCAAAAATCAAAATAAAGCTAATGATTTGTCGCCATTTGATGTGGCCGATAAATTAGATGCGGCTGCGGCCATTTTATTAAAAGGTTCGGAAAATATTAAAGCCAATGGTAATGCCGATTTGGATGAAACCATAAGTGATTTTAAAGCCTGGGCCTATTTGGGCAGATACTATGCCAACAAATTCAGAGGAGCCACTTATACCGCTATGTTACGTAATACGGGCAATGAAACCTATCGCGAAAAAGCGGTGGCTGCACTTAATAATGCAGTTGTAGAATGGAAAAATTACGCGGCTATATCCAGCAAGAAATATGTGCCTCAACTATTTAGCCGTACTGGTGGAACGTTGGATTGGAATGCGTTTATTCCGGGTGCAGAAAAAGATGTAGAAATTGCTAAGGCCGCTAAGCAAGGCGAGCCGGTAAAACAAAAAAGTGACAACAAGCTTTGGAATATAACCTCCAAGTATTATTAAATTTAAATTTGTAACCCTCAAATAACTAATTATGAATTCTTTAA
This sequence comes from Mucilaginibacter sp., assembly GCA_036398535.1. Taxonomy (GTDB): domain Bacteria; phylum Bacteroidota; class Bacteroidia; order Sphingobacteriales; family Sphingobacteriaceae; genus Mucilaginibacter. The sequence goes on from DASWOZ010000200.1 coordinate 1,156, forward strand.
GATTTTATCAAAAGCGTAAATGGGGCACCATACTGTTTGCGCTTGTATTTATTGTTTTATCTAATATTCGGTGTACACCCAAACACACTATGCAGTCATCCGGAAGTGACGTAGCTAAAACGACTGATCCCAGCAAAGGATTAAAGGATTATTATAAAAGCTATTTTCCAATTGGGGTAGCTGTTAATACAGCCGCTTTGCATGGTCCGGACTCTGCTTTGATTGTTAAAGAGTTTAACAGCGTAACACCAGAGAATGACATGAAGATGGGGCCCATTCATCCATCTGAAAACGTGTATAACTGGAAAAATGCCGATGCTATTGTTGATTTCGCGGTTAGCCATCACATTAAAATACGTGGACATAACTTATGCTGGCATAATCAGGAAGCTGCTTGGATGTTTACCGGTCCTGATGGTAAACAAGTGACCAAAGAGTTGTTATTACAACGCTTAAAAGAGCATATTTTTACGGTTGTAAAACGCTATAAAGGTAAAATTTACGCTTGGGATGTAGTGAACGAAGCGGTTGATGATAGTAACGACAGCACACAAGGTTACCGTAAAAGCAATTGGTACAACATTTGCAATGGCCCCGAATTTATAGAGGCAGCTTTTAGATACGCGCATGAGGCCGATCCTGACGCGAAGTTGTTTTACAATGATTATAACAGCGAGCATCCAATAAAGAGAGAGAAGATTTATAAACTATTAAAAAAACTGGTTGATGATCATGTACCAATTGATGGGGTAGGTATGCAGGCTCACTGGAAACTGAATGATCCCTCGCCGGAAGAGTTGCGTAAAGCCCTGGACGAGGTAATTTCATTGGGCTTAAAGGTGCAATTTACCGAGTTGGATATTACTATACGCTTACCACAGCCAAGGCCAGCGCCGGGTACAGCCCCTGTGGTTGATGCCACAGTGCCAACGCCTGATCCAGGTTATACACCAGAATTGGAAGCAAAACAAATTGCGCAATACAAAATGGCGTTTGATATTTTCAGGGAATATAAAAAATCAATTACCGGTGTTACCTTCTGGAATGTGTCTGACAGGTATAGCTGGCTGGATAGCAGGGGTGGAGGATTAGCCGGCGGCGCAGCCGCAAGTGCGAATGCACCAAGAGTGGTAAGAAAAGCTTATCCTTTATTGTTTGATGAAAATTTGCAACGTAAAAAGGCCTATTGGTCTGTAGTTAATTTTTAAAAGTACGTAGATACTAAACCCATAACCATAGGTTGGGGCTTAGTATGAGCTAAATAATATTATAACTATAACCAATTAAAATCAAAAAATGAAACTAACCTGCATCCTCGCATTATTTCTGTTAATGGCATTAAACAGTAATGCTCAAAACAAAGTTTATTTATGGCCGGGTGCTGTGCCGGGCGAAAAAGAGGCTAAACATGAACCTGTTTTGGCTGCAAATCAATCAGGTAACGTAACCAGGATGACGGATGTAAATAATCCGGCATTTTTGGTTTATGAACCACAAAAAGCATTAAATAATGGTGCGGCGGTAGTCATTTGTCCGGGCGGTGCTTATGTAACGCTGGCTATGAATAAAGAAGGATCGGAAGTGGCAGAATGGTTCAACAAAATGGGTTATACTGCATTTGTTTTACAATACC
>DASWOZ010000201.1:0-1858 GCA_036398535.1 Mucilaginibacter sp.
ACCGATAGTTGAATCGCCTGCGGGTACCGGCATGGTGCCCGGCAATGTTTTACGCATTAAAGTTAACTGGGCCTCCATCAGGGCCTGGTCATCCTGCTGATCCTGTGCTTTGTTGCCCAGGTAAATAATTACCCCGGTAAGTACCACTATAAGCGCTAAAATGCCTGCTGCATAATGCCTTAGGCGACTAATATGTTTGGTTTTTACCTCTAATGTTTTTGTGCTTCCCTTGCCTTTGTCTACAATGATTACTGTACTGGTTTTGGAGTGCTTTAAATTCATTTAGTTAAAAATTAGGGAATGCAATATATGTAATACGACTATTAAAACAATATAAATTGTAAAAAATTACTTACCGGGCAATATTTTTTTCACTTCAGTTAAAGTCGCGCGAAGTAAGTCATTCATCAACCAGTTCAAATTCAACTCTAATACGCTTTCCGTCAGTAAATTGTTATTATTCGTAATTTTAAATGTTAAGTCGTGATCATTTATTATTTTTGCTATTCAATTTTATTTAGAAAATTATGTATCCAGAATATTTAGTAGCCCCCATGCGGGCCGAATTAACCAACGTTGGTTTTGAAGAGTTAAAGGATGCCGATGCTGTAAAGAACGCTATTGAAAGCGAAGGTACAGTGTTTGTAATGGTAAATTCAGTTTGCGGCTGCGCCGCTGCCAATGCCCGCCCCGCCGCGCGTATGGCTGCACAAAACGATATTCATCCCGATAAATTTGTTACCGTTTTTGCAGGTATGGAAACCGACGCAGTAAACACTGCCCGTAACTACATGCTGCCTTACCCGCCATCGTCGCCATCAATGGCTTTGTTTAAAGATGGTAAGCTGGTACACATTATTGAGCGCCACCAGATAGAGGGCCGCCCCGCGCAAATGATAGCCGATAACCTTATTGGCGCTTTTGAAGAGTATTGCGCTGTAAAAAGTTAATTGTGATTAATTAGTTTATATAATAAAAAAGTCCGGCGTGTGTGCATGCCGGACTTTTTTATGGCTATTTTTAGCAGAATTTATGGTTAACATGATTTAGCCTATTTTTGATATTAAATCATTTATAATCAATATATTAATCTCAAAAAACACATGAATTCGGTTAACCATGTTAACCATGATTTATGCTTATTCTTCCCTTAATGCCGCCCTTATTTTTTCGGCGGTCATATTCATTTCATCCTTGCTGAAGCTCAACTTGGGGCGGGCGAAATTCAGATCATCAACCCGGTTCATAGGGATTAGATGGATATGCGCATGCGGCACCTCCAAACCAATAACCGCCACGCCGATGCGTTTGCAGGGGATGGCTTTCTTCAAACCTTCAGCCACAATTTTAGCGAATAGCTGCAAGCCGGTGTAGGTCTCATCATCTAAATCGAAAATATAATCGATCTCTTTTTTGGGAATTACCAGCACATGCCCTTCGGCCAGCGGACTAACATCCAGGAACGCCAAAAACTCATTGCTCTCAGCCACCTTATACGATGGTATCTCGCCCGAAACTATTTTTGAAAAAATGGTGCTCATTTTGAGTTGATTAAGTGAATGGTTTATTAGGTGAGTGGTTGGAGGTATGTAAACGATTAATAACATAATCAACTACTCACCCAATCAACCACTTAACTATCTACTTATTTCCAATATCTCGAACTCCATTTTACCGGCAGGCACCTGTATCTCGGTTGTATCGCCCACCTTTTTGCCCAATAAACCTTTGGCTATTGGGGATGCTACCGATATCTTGCCCGATTTCAAATCAGCTTCGCTTTCCGATACCAGTTGATAGCTCATGGTAGCACCGTTCTTCACGTTCTTTATTTTTACTATCGATAAAGCCAGCACTT
>DASWOZ010000202.1:0-4143 GCA_036398535.1 Mucilaginibacter sp.
GTCCCAAAGTGATGGGTTATCGGTATTCCTGTCGGATATGTTGAGGTCGTTACCTTGTCCGCCGGGGGTAGCATGCAAATCAAGAATAAGGTACATGTGATTGTCTTTGCACCAGGCCAGCAGATCGTCTGTCATTTTAAAGCCCTTATCTATCCAGGTATTTTTACCAGCAACGGGTTCCTGCTCAACGGGCAAAGTGTACAGGTTATAATGCATGGGCAGCCTGATGGAGTTAAACCCCCACGAACGCATCGAATCAATATCAACCCTGCGGGTATTATTGGCCAGCCATTGCTCATAGAATTTGAGGGTATATGCCGAGTCTGTAACTTCCTGAATTTTGGCCTTAATTTTATATTGTTGCCCGATATTACTCAAACGAAACATATAGCCTTCCTGCAGCATCCAGCCGCCAAGGCCCATGCCACGCAAAATAACTTTATTGCCCTTTTCGTCTGTAATAATTCGTCCGGAAGCTTTCAAATATCCCTGGCCATAGCTTAACGACGAAAAACTGCCAAGCAATGCCACCAGGAAAAACGTAAACAAAGGCGATGTCCTTTTCATATTATTGGATTGAAACGAGCTTATTATTTCCAGACATAAGTAGCTACAGAACCAGCCTTTAAGGCTTCGCTTACCTGCTGGTCTTTATATTTAATGCTAAAAGTTTGGGCTTCGGCACCATTATTTATCACAATCAGCACCTTATTACCATCGGGGGTTTTAAAGGCAACATTGGGCAGGCCGTTCACCAGGTTCGAGGCAATGCGTACCGAACCCGGCCTTACAAATTTTGCAGCATGGGCCACCACGTAATAGGCAGGGTTGCGGGTAAAGCTATCTTTATCAATAGTAATACCGCCCAGGCATATATCGCAACCGCCTCTGTCCGTATGCGGGTTATATTGCGGGTCGGCGGCCAAATTCCATTCAATCACAGTACGGCTCCAGTTGCGGGTTGCGCCGATGGTTAGCTTGGTGATATGCTCGGCAACGTCTTTTTTAAAGTTACCAGGTGCTCCCATCCATTGCTCGGTGAAATACAGATTACGGTCCGGGTGGGCATCATGCACGGTAGATAAAGCCTCAATTTTACCCCCATACAGGTGAAATGCCGAACCATCTACGTATTTCTTAGCCTCCGGGTCATTCAAAATCGAGATCGGGTACTCCGGTTTATCACAATTATGGTCGTAAATAATAATTTTGGTTTTAATCCCTTCGGCCTTAAACATTGGCCCCAGGTTGGTTTTAATAAAATTGGCCTGGTCGGGTGCCGGCATCAGCATGCTGGGGTTATTACCGGGGTGCAAAGGTTCGTTCTGCACCGTCATGGCATCAATGGTAATACCCTCTTTTTTCATGTCCTGCACATATTTTACCAGGTATCTGGCATAGGCATCAAAATATTCGGGCTTTAAACTGCCACCGCGGGTATCGCCTGTGGTTTTCATCCACACGGGCGGCGACCATGAAGAGCCTAAAATCTTGATCTTCGGATTAATGGCCAAAATCTCTTTCAATACAGGGATCACATCTTTTTTATCGGGGCCGAGATCAAATTTGGCCATGTTTGGGTCGGTTTCGCCAGCCGGCAAATCATCATACGAAAACACATAAGGGTTAAGATCTGATGCACCGATGGTTACCCGCAGATAGCTGATACCGATATGGGTACCGTCTGTAGCAAAAAGCTCTTTCAGCATTGCGGCCCGTTTGGCCGGGTCCATTTTAATAATCAGCTGGGCGCTGCCGCCTGTTAAACAAAAACCAAAGCCATCGATTGACTGATAGCTTTCCTTGTCATTGATCTCTATTACCGGGTTCTGATCTGTTGATCTCCCAAACGGTAATTCTTGTTGCTGCTTTTCAAATAATGCCGATTGATCTGCATTGGTTAACCAGGTTTGCACTGCTCCTTTTTGCTGGGCAAATGTGCTTGTTGCGGCAACTGCTAATGCTGCTGCCAGTGTGAGTGTTTTAATTTTTAGCATTTAGTATAGGTATCAAAGAAGATGTATTGCCCGAAAGGTAAATACTTCAGGCTTGTTTATCGGATCAGCGAATTTCGATCAAAAATATTGAAAGAGAAACAATAAAAACAATAAATTATTATCTCAAATAGCTGACAATTAATAATTTATAAAAACAACAATACGATTAATGAGCTTCGCAATTACGGTTATAAATGAGTAACAAAGAGCTTCTTAAACATTATTTAAACCGACGTGCGGATATGTGATAATACGCTTGGATCACATTAAAAAAATGAGTTTCGAAAGCGAAACCCGCCTGTTAAATTAATTATTAGGGTGTGTTTTTCCTGTACAAAACAATATTACGCTACCGGCATATTTGATTATATGGTTTAATTATTAGATTTGCATTTACGCATCCGCCACGGGTGCTATTAAAACCAATTTTAATAAACTTTTTTAATTAAGCCTTTTTTGATCAATCAATGATTAAACGCATTACTAATGTTTTAATTATTTGTACCCTATTTTCTGTACAGGTTATTGCACAGGATATTGTACCGGTAAATAGTAAACTTGAAAATGAGATCTTTACCCGCCACCAGATTTATTGCTTTGAGGATACTACTAATACAGCATCATTCAGCGACATAAAAGACGGCAGGCTAAAAAATGCGTTTCAACCCAATAAAGATTTCTATCCCAGAAATCCTCACCGTAACTCAACCTACTGGTATAAAATAAAACTAAATTTCACTGAAGATATTATAAACAAACCTTCTCTTTTCGAATTTTTTGATCAGACAACTGATAATATCACAGCCTATATCCCCAATTCAAAGGGGCAGTATACAGCCAGTAAAACAGGTGCGGCCCTTAATTTCGATAACAGGTTATTTAAGCACAAAAACTTCGAATTTGTTATCCCTAACCAGCTTAAAGGCGAGCATACCTATTATTTTAAAGTAAGCTCGCGCGAGGCTGTAAACGTAATTATTGTATACCGCACGCTCCATTATTTTATCTACTACGCCCTTACAGAGTATTTAACATTCGGCCTGTTTTACGGCATGATATTGATATTCTGCTTCCACAACCTGCTTATGTTTATTGCGGTAAAAAAACGGCAGTACTTATTTTATGTATTATATATTTTAAGTATAGGCTTTTATGAAATGAGCACCGATGGTATCGCATTTCAATACATCTGGCCAAACGCCCCGCGGTGGAATGAATATGCCTATGGCACAGCCTTATATTTCATCAGCATATTTGCGCTCATATTTACCAAGGAGCTTTTACATGTTAAAGCCAAGGCCCCTGTTTTGCACCGCATCATCAACTGTATCTTAGTTGTACGCACGGTATATTTTGTTTTTTGCCTGTGTTTTGATAACAGCCTGTTTTACTACAAATTTATTGAGTTTGTACCTTTGGTTACTGCATTTGTAACCGGTATTACCATATTGCGGCGGGGCTATAAGCCGGCACGTTTTTTTGTGCTTGGCTACAGTTTCCTGTTTTTGGGTTTCCTAGGCAAGGCAACAACCGTATTGGGTTATAATAAATTTTTTCCGGGCTTTGTAGGCCATTACAGCATCAGCTATAGTTTCGTATTTGAAATGGTGTTTCTTTCTTTTGCCATCGGCGACCAGATCAGGTTGTTGCGCAGGGAGAAAGATGCTGCCCGGGAAGAAACCATCAGGCAGATGAATATTAATAATGAATTAAAAGATTCTATTAACCAGGAACTCGAAATAAAAGTTGCGGTCCGCACGAAAGAACTGATCGAAAAATCGCAGGAAATATTTGAGCAGGCGCATATTATTGAACAGCAAAACCATACGCTGATGGCAATTAACGCGCAGCTCGAATTGCAAGCCGCAGAAATATCAAGGATGAATGTGCTGCTTGAGAACGATAACATCCAGCTAAAGGATAATATTGAAAGGGTGACCGATGCCAGGGCCATGTCGGCCGAGCTATCTTTCGATGAGTTTAGCGCCAAGTACCCCGATCAGGAAAAATGCAATAAATTTTTGGCTGATATTAAATGGACCAAAGGTTTCCAGTGTGTAAAATGCGCTAATACCACCTATAACGAAGGGCGTGCCCCTTATAGCCGCCGCTGCACCAAATGCGGGTACGAAGAATCTGTATTGTT
>DASWOZ010000203.1:0-3793 GCA_036398535.1 Mucilaginibacter sp.
GGGGCCAATAGCAATTTTTGCCGCTGATGAAACCATTTCAACGGTTACATTTGTAACAGGCCGCGCCTCTTTCGCAACCGCGTTGGTATGGCCCTGCGCCTCTTTAGGCTTTATAAGCCCTTTTACCGGTTGTGAGTACAAATAGCCCATAATAGCCACAACTATTACAACAACAACTATTTGCTTTTTGTACATTCCCGTAAATTATTTGCTTGCTTTGTTCCCGGTCCTAACTTTATCAACAAAAGTTTTGGCGGGTTTAAAACTTGGCACGAAGTGCTCGGGGATAATGATGGCAGTATTTTTTGAAATGTTACGTGCTGTTTTTTTAGCTCTCTTTTTTACAACGAAACTTCCGAAACCTCTAACATAAACGTTTTCGCCTTCGACCATTGAATTTTTAACTACTTTAAAAAATGCTTCAACGGTTTCTTGTACATCCACTTTCTCGATTCCTGTCTTTGATGAAATTTCAGTTATAATTTCTGCCTTAGTCATATCCTTTTTTACTTTAATTATATATAATTACTTAACTGTTTTGGGGTTGCAAAAGTATCGCTTTATTACTAAAGAGCGAAATAATTAGCCTATTTTTTTTATTTGGCTTTAAAAGCGTTACAAAATAGCCTATAATTGGAGGTATATCTTTTAATTTATACCCCATGAATTTTTCGGACGAGCTTATAAAATGGTATAATATTAACAAGCGCGATTTACCCTGGCGCAACACTACCGACGCTTATGTGATATGGCTGTCTGAAATAATTTTACAACAAACGCGCGTTGAGCAGGGAAAGCCCTACTTTTACCGGTTTTTAGAAAAATATCCTGATGTAAGCAGTTTTGCCGCAGCGCCAGAAGACGATATATTAAAATTATGGCAGGGCCTGGGTTATTATTCACGCGGGCGAAACATGCTAAAGACCGCACGCTTTGTGCAGGAGAATTATAGGGGCAATTTTCCCAATAGTTACCATGAACTGATTAAACTTATAGGTATTGGTGAATATACCGCGGCTGCCATTGCATCATTTTCAGTAAATGAGCCCAGGGCGGTAGTTGATGGTAACGTTTACCGGGTTTTAGCGCGGTATTTTGGTATTGACGAGCCCATAAACAGTACAGCAGGTAAAAGGATATTCCAAAATCTGGCTAATGATCTGTTAAATCAGCAACATCCAGGCCTGCACAACCAGGCAATGATGGAGTTTGGCGCAATGTTATGTAAGCCCAAAAACCCGGCCTGCGGTATTTGCCCGGTAAAAACAGGATGTTATGCTTTTATAAATAATGCGACTACAACGCTGCCTGTGAAATTAAAAAAACTAAAAATACGCGAGCGCTTTTTTAACTACTTTTTAGTAACTGACGGCGAAAGTATTTTAATGAATAAAAGGGGTGAAGGCGATATATGGGCTAATATGTATGATTTGCCGTTTATAGAAACCCAAACTTTATTAACAACAGATGAGGTATTGCAATTACCGGAAACCAGGGAATACTTTGGCAAGGATGTGGTTGTTACGGAAAGGCTACCAGCTAATAAACAGGTACTTACACATCAACGCTTATATGTTCGTTTCATAAAAACAGACCAATTGCCAGTAAAAATGAAGCCTGGCTGGATTTTCATAGAAAGAATTAATTTAAAAAAAATAGCATTACCTAAAGTAATTTTTATATTTTTAGATAATTTTTTAAATTAGAACTAAAATCTATCGAAGAAAAAGCGATGTCTGGAATTAATAAAGTAATACTAATTGGTCATTTAGGCAAGGACCCCGAAGTGCGTTACCTGGAAGGGGGCGTATCCGTAGCAAGTTTTCCGCTGGCAACAACAGAAACCTTTAATAAAGATGGCCGTAAAGTGGAACAAACGGAATGGCATAACATTGTTTTGTGGAGAAGCCTTGCGGATGTAGCTGCTAAATTTTTACAAAAAGGTAAGTTGGTTTATATTGAAGGTAAGCTAAGAACCAGGTCGTTTGAAGATAAAGAAGGAGTTAAAAAGTATACCACCGAGGTAGTGGCAGAAAACTTTACCATGCTTGGCCGCAAAACAGATTTTGAAGGAGATAATAATAAACCGGCATTTAAGGCCGGTGAGAGTTTCAACGGTAGTTTGAATAACGAGGATATTAATTACTAACGAAATTAATATTAATAAAAAGGCCCGGCTTAATTAACAGCCGGGCCTTTTTATTAAGTCAATGTTATCTTCTATCCACCGGGCAGTATTCTTTTAAAATAATCTCCGCGGGTATCCTGCTCTCCCAACTTTTTTGGTGTTGATCAATATTTTCTTCCCCTCTGCCGAGATGGTGAACCTTAACATTCGGTGTCCTCTGCGAAATCCCTCCCCGCTGCGCACCTGCGGTGATTTGTAAAAAAATCAACAATATCAACAAAATCATTGTTGACAGATAAGGATTAGGTTTAATTTTCATAGTTATGTATTAAATTGATTTTATGCGTTTCTATTAAAATAATAAGTTTAAAAGCTATGGGCAAATCACCGGTTTTTAGTGTTGTGATATTATAAAAATGAAAAAAATAATAGTACTGTTTGCTTGTTTTGCTGGGTTAAGTGAGCTAACTATAGCGCAAGGGATAAACAGAAGCTCATTTATAAAAGATAGTCTTGATATTTATATAAGCCGGGCATTGACCAACTGGCGTATTCCTGGTGCCGCGGTATGCATTATAAAAGATGACAAGGTTGTTTTAATGAAGGGCTATGGCATAAAGGAGCTTGGGCTAGCAGATAAAGTTGATAAGAATACTGCATTTATGATTGGCAGCAATACCGAAACCTTTACGGCTACGGCATTGGCCATGTTACAGGTGGCAAATAAGCTGTCGCTGGATGATAAAGTAACCAGGTACCTCCCGGAATTTAAACTGGAAAACAAAGCAGCCACAGAACAAGCTACCATCCGCGATCTGCTGAGTCACCGGGTAGGATTTAAAGCCCTGCAAGGCGATTTTACTTTTTATAATACTAATCTTACCCGCCAACAGGTAATTGCAAAAATGAGCCTGATCAAGGCCGCTTATCCGTTCAGGTCAAAATGGGGAAACACACATTCAAGCTATACGGTTGCAGGGGAAATTGTTCCGTGGGTGGCCGGGAAAACCTGGGAGGATTATTTAAAGGAAAATATTTTTTTACCCCTGGGTATGAATAATACCACCGCGTTAAGCCGGGATATGCCATTTATTATAAACCGGACAGTGGCGCACTCCCTTGTTGATGGCCGCTTAACGGCCATACCTTACGCGCAGTTAGATGGCATAGCGCCCGCGGGCAGCATATGCACGTCTGTAAATGATTTAAGTAAATGGGTAATGGCTTTATTAAATGATGGTAAGGCCGGCGATAAACAGCTTATACCATTGGCTGCTATACAAGCTACCTGGCAGCCACAGGCCAAAGTTGGCGACGCGCATCATTTAAATGGCGAAACAGACGGGGAACAATATGGACTTGGCTGGTTTTTGGAAGATTACACAGGGCATCATATAGTAATGCATGATGGTGCTGCCAATGGATATTTATCATCAATAACATTAATACCCGATGAACACCTGGGCATTATTATTTTAACCAACACAGACCAAAACCAATTTTTTGATGCCCTGAAATGGGAAATAATGGATGCTTACTTAAAAATGCCCTATCGTAATTATAGCGACAATTATTTGGCTGCCTATAAAGCGAATACGGCTAAAGTACAGCAGGCTGACAGGCGGTTGCGGGATTCTGTGGCACTAAATAAACCGTTGATGGATA
>DASWOZ010000204.1:0-3050 GCA_036398535.1 Mucilaginibacter sp.
GGTTACCCCCATTGGCTATGATGATATTAAAAATGAAGTTTACACTTTAGCAGAGCAGGACCGCATTCGTTACAACCGCCAGCGTGTAGTTGCCGGAACACCCGGAAAGGTAAAGGCACGTTTAACCCAGTTAGCTACTGATTATGGTGTTAATGAAATTGTAGTAGTAACCATTGCCGAAGATTTTGATGACCGGATGGAATCATATAAGCTATTGGCTAAAATGTTTGAGTTACAACCAGCAAATTAATTTAGCTAAAGCCGAACGTCAATAATTTATATTCATTGCTGTTCCATTTATATGACGGAAGTTATAAGCAGGATTAATGGCTTTAGCCAAATAACAGGTGCTTTAATAACTGAACGTAAAGCATTATTAAACCAACTCGGTTTTCACTGCCACCCGCTTACCTTCTCTCGGCCAGATCACTGTATAAAAAACAATTACACCCGCTGTAATAATAGCGGCGGCTGATGCAATATATATCCACGGACTGGTAAACAGGATGAACAGCCAAATAACAATACCAATTATAGCAGGCAATGGATACAGCCACATTTTATATGGCCGCAGATCGGCCGGTTTGCGCCAGTGCCAGTACATTACCCCTGCCGACTGCCCTATAAACTGAATAATGATCCGCATGGTAATAATGGCAGTAATTACCTCCTTCATTTTAAACAGCATGCTAAAGGCAAAACCAAACGCGCCAAGTACCAGTAACGATACATAAGGAAACTTTTTAGTTGGATGCACTTTGCCAAAAACGGGAAAGAAATTACCATCCAAAGCGGCGGCATACGGGATACGCGAATACCCCAGCATCACCGCGAATAAGGAAGCAACTGCTATTAATAAGATAAGCCCGGTAGCTATTTTGGCAACCTGCAGATTGTAGATATGTTCAAAATAGGCGCTGATCACAAAATCAGACCCCGCTATTTTTTGCCAGGGCAACGCGCCTAAAATTACCAGTTGCATCCCCAGGTATAATATAGCTATCCCTCCTACCGAAATAAATATACTGCGCGGGATATTGCGCTCGGGATTTTTAATTTCGGCACCTAAGTGGCACACGTTATAATAGCCCAGGTAAGAGTAAACAGTTTTTAATGAAGCCTGCCCTAAGCCTACAAAAAATATTGGCGTAAAATCAAACGCGTCTTTACTGTAGCCAAATGCCCAGGTGGTATTAAAGTGGCTGAAACCGGAACCTATCAGCCATAAAAACGTGCCCCCGGTGATGATCCATAATAAAATGGATATTTTACCAATGCTGCTGATATTGCGGTAAAGCAGTATGGTTATCAATATCACCAGCCCACCGCTTATTAATTTTTGCTGAATGCTGGTTAACGGAGTAAGATAAGTGAGGTATTGCGAAAAGCCTATCGCGCCGCTGGCAACCACCAACGGTGCCTGTATAATAGTTTGCCAAACCAACAGGAATGACATCATCCGGCCAAACTTTTTATTGCCGTACAGATTTTGCAAAAACACGTAGCTGCCTCCGGCTTCAGGCCATTTGGCACCCAGTTCGGCCCAAACAGAGCCGTCTAAAAATGCCAGCAGCGCGCCTAATAACCAGGCCAAAATACATTGCGGGCCGCGCATGGCGCCAACAATAAAGGGTATGGTTACAAACGGGCCAATGCCCACCATATCTATCATGTTGATAGCGGTTGCCTGTGTTAATGATAAGCTGCGTTCAAGCGTACCTGTTGTTGCCATTTAGCCCGTTAATAATTTGAGGGCAATATAAGAGAAATTATATTGCATGCTTTTAACCGTCGTAAGTTCTGTGTCATAAAAAAGTAGTTAAACTCATCTACATTTAACAAACACTTCGTATCCTGCTAAGATTAATTTATTGTTTTAATTGTATCTTTGCCCAAATATTCATTACATTAATACGCCCAATACGTGATTATCCTCCTATTTTTTCTTGCTCATTGGTTCCTGTCTTTATTCTTTCAAACGTTTTATTTACACAGGTACGCTTCACATAAAATGTTTAGCACCCATAAAATTACCGAGCGTATATTCCATCTATTAACTTATGTTAGCCAGGGGTCATCGTTCCTTAATCCACGCGCTTATGCCATTATGCATCGCGAGCATCATGCTTTTAGTGATACGGAAAAAGACCCGCATTCACCTTACTTTTTTACAGACATTTTCCAGATGATGTGGCGCACGGCACAGAGCTATAAGCTTTATGAAAAGCGTTTAAAGGAACCTGAGGCACAGTTTAAAGGCAACTATCCCGAATGGCGTTTGCTGGACTATTGGGGGTCAACCTTTATATCGCGCATTTTATTTGGCTGTTTATATGTTGCCTTCTATGTAGCTTTTGCTACCCATTGGTGGATGTTCTTATTATTACCTATTCATTTTATGATGGGGCCTATACATGGCGCTATTGTTAACTGGTGCGGACATAAATATGGCTATGCAAACTTTGACAATGGCGATAAATCAAAAAATTCAACCCCGTTTGATTTTTTTATGCTGGGCGAGTTGTTTCAGAATAATCATCATAAACGCCCTAACAATGCCAACTTTGCGGCCAGGTGGTTTGAGATAGACCCGGTTTATCCCGTAATGAAAGTAATGCACTGGGTACGCATCATCAAACTGCGCGAAGCTTATTTATAAGCTCCCCATTTTTTTGAATTTTTACTTTTGAATTTTAAATTGCCATGAAAGCATCCATATTAGCCCAAAACCTGCGGGGATCAGAAATTATTAAGATCGCGGGTGAGATAAACGAATTAAAAAGACAAGGACAAAACATTGCCAACTTAACCATTGGCGATTATGACTCTAATATTTACCCCATACCTGATGAGTTAAAACAAGGCATTGTTGATGCTTATCATCACAACCAAACCAACTACCCACCTGCGGATGGTGTGTTGGCTTTACGCGAAAGTGTATCTACCTTTTTGAAGAACAGGTATGACCTGGAGTATACCCCAAAACAAATTTTAATATCGGGTGGTTCAAGGCCATTGATCTATTCTACATTTTTGGCAGTAGTTGACCC
>DASWOZ010000205.1:0-2292 GCA_036398535.1 Mucilaginibacter sp.
TGTTTGAACTACTGGATGAAACATTTTTAAATGGTGTAGCCACTCGTTTTGCAGAGATGCATAAGGATTTTAAAGAAACTTATTACCGGTATAACTATTAGTATAGGTAACATATATAAGTTGTTGATTATTAACTATAAATAAAAATAAACTATACAACTCAGAATTTTATTTGGTCTATTTAAGTCGGTTTAATGGCGGCCAAATAAAATTCTGTTGGTTGTATATTAAAATCATAAGTATCAATAAAACAGCTTGTTATATTATTTATATAGTTAAAAACTTAACTATTCTACTGAAAGCAGATCACAATACCAAAATCCGCTTATTTTTAGGGTATTTGCCGACACACAGCTATCGTTTACATTGCCCGGAGCTTTATATTCTTTAAATACTTTCTCTCCTGTTTTGTAATTTATGGGCTTAGAAAATATCGGGCCTTTAAAGGCAAAGGTATGGAACTCGCCATTCTCGCCACAAACGTCAACATCATCAGGAAGCACAGCGATTAAATCTTTGGTGATCTCTTTGCCGACAAATTGTTCCAGCCGGGCTTGAGTGCAAGCTATTACGGTACCAAATCCTAAGGCTAAAAATTCGTCTATTAGCTCATGTGTATTACGTTTCCAAAGTGGGTAAATTCCGGTCATACCAATTTCAGCCAAACGATCATCACGATATTTTTTAAGATCTTCTAAAAATATATCGCCAAAAACGGAGTGGGTAATCCCCTCGCTTCTGAATTTTTCGAGATGAAAACGCATGGTATCATCGTATTCTTTCATGCCCGGCATCTCGGGCAGGCGTATCTGGTATAAGGGTATGCCGATACTTTCCGCCTGTTTGATCAACAGCTCGACGCGTACGCCGTGCATTGAGATCCTGTCTACCGCCCCATTAACAGTTGTAACCAGATATTTAATATCTAATTCGGGGTTGTTGAGGCAATAGTACAAAGCCAGGGAGCTATCCTTGCCGCCGCTCCAGTTAAAAATACACGGAATCATTTTGATTGAGTTAGAGGAGTGTTTACAATTTTGCCTGAATAGTTGACCAAGCATATTTTGGATTTTGTGATTTATAATTACTCAACATTTAGTAGTAATTGATCGACTAAAATTGGTACACCAACGGTGGCCTTTTCTTCTATCTTGATATATTTTGGATTAACTTCCGGAATTTTTGGATCAACAATATACTTAGGTGCCTTTCGGGGTATATAGTTAATCAAACCGGCTGCCGGATAAACTGACAATGAACTACCAATCAATATAAAAATATCTGCCGAATGGCATATTTCCGCAGCGGTTTCTATCATGGGGACAGCTTCACCAAACCAAACTACATGCGCACGCAGTGGCGAACCTAATTCGCAAACTTCGTCCATTTTTAATTCCCAGCCATTAATTGGATAAGTCAGTTCAGGATTCAGGCTGGATTGCGACCGGGTAATTATACCATGCAGGTGTACTACATTGGTTGAGCCTGCCCTTTCATGCAGATCATCAATATTTTGGGTGATGATGGTTACTTCGTATTTATCTTCCAGTTTAGCTAAGGCATAGTGCGCCGCATTGGGTTCGGCTTCTAAAACGGCTTTACGGCGCATGTTATAAAAATTTTGCACCAATTGCGGGTTGCGCTGCCATGCTTCGGGTGTTGCTACTTGGGCTATATCATAACCTTCCCATAAGCCGTCGCTGTCCCTAAAGGTCTTTAAACCGCTTTCGGCACTAATCCCTGCTCCTGTTAGTACAACTATCTTTTTCATATTGACAGGTCATAAAAAAAGCGACCCAGGTACGGGTCGCTTTTTACTACTTTTAATTAATTTAAATGGCTAACTCCCGTTGGCTGCGTAATATGGTATACTTGTTTTTTGCCAGTTCAAAACCACCAAATAATATTGTACCATATAAAATATCGCCCAGCACCATATTCTTTTCAAACGGAATGGCTGCAATTAACGATTGCCCATAACCAGCTAAAGTATGCGGGTATAACGTGCCGTATAAAAATGGAAGCTCCATAATTAACCAATGTATTAACACGGAAGCCAGAGAGGCTAAAAATATGTTGGCAACATTTGCTTTTTTTATTAATGTGCCTATAAATACCATTATAGCAAAACACAGGTAAACCCATACGGAGCCATCGCGCCATAAAACCAATTTAGAGGAATACAGGTAGTTAACCGCTATGTCGCTTACAAACAAAGTAGCTAATACCACAAGATAAGCTTTCCATTTATCAGTAAAGTAAGCACCGCCAAATAAAGCAATGGCCCCTACC
>DASWOZ010000206.1:0-4496 GCA_036398535.1 Mucilaginibacter sp.
GTTGCCTTCCTGCCGGTGGTGGTGTAGCAGCTACGGCACCGCTGCTGCCTCTTCGGCCACCACCTGCGGGCGGTGCAGCAGCCGAAGCTCCGGCTGCTGCACGGGTAAAATTAGTTAGCTGGGTTAGTTCACCGCCATTTAATTTGATAGAAAACAGATTATCGCCGCGCATAAACAACACCTTGCTTTCGTCTATATTAAATGCAGGATTGCTCTCCCTGTCGGTAGTGCTGGTTAAGGCGGTTGAGGTATTGGTTTTCAGGTCGAATAAATAGATGTCCCCATTTTTTTCATAAAGTTTTATGGTGTGCATTTTGTTCCAGGGACCAGCGGCAGGTTGTATGGCCTTCCTTTCTTCCAGGGTTAATTTGGTTGGTTTGGGGTCAAGCGGGCTAATCACATACTTTGCGTCATGCTCAGCGCTTTCAGGGTTCCAGTCAAAATAGATATTTTTGCTGTCATTGTTCCAGCCAATGTTTGATGGCGAAGTACCCATCCAAACCGGGTCGCGCATAATTTTATCAACAGTAAGCTTATCCAGTTTTTGAGCAAAAGAATAAGAGCAGGAAACAAGTAGCAGGAAGGTAAATGTTTTTTTCATTGATGATCGGGTCAGTTATTAACCGCAATTTAGTATTAAATTTTTTGTTTTTTAGCTTGAAGATTATAGCGGATAATTAAAAAGTGTCCGGCAGTGTACCACGGCGTTCGCACTTGCGTGGTACGAACGCCCTCTGAATTACCGATCAAAAAAGCATAAAACAAAAAAGCCACCCTTACAGGTGGCTCTTCAAACTATATAATCGGGGACATTAAAATTTAAAGTTCAAACCAAACTGCCAAACCTGGTTGCGATAGTTGGGCTGGTAGACGCTGTTAACAGAGCCGGTAGATTGCAGATCAAGGGTATACCTGGCGCGCAATTCAACATAACGGCTCAAATCAAAGCCTACGCCTAAAACACCATCTAAAATTGCCTTGCTGCCGGTATTGTTATAATATTGCTGGTTAGTTACCACAAAACCATTGTCATAGGTGTTTCTGGTAGATAATAAGAAGGAGTATTGTGGGCCTATATATAATCTTAATATCGGGCCGACGTTAAATTTAGCCAATAAAGGCAAATCAATAAACTGTTTGCGCTGGGTAAAATTACCGTTATTGGTAACCGCGGTATACCCTTTTTGCGAATAAATAGCCGCGGGTGCGAATGATAATGGATAAATTAACGGGATGTCAAACGTAAGGCCCGCATATAATCCGGCTAAGGTACCGGTGTTAAAGTTAGAGTTATAGGCGCTGGTGGTGTTGGCTACGTTAACACCAATATCCAAACCTACCTTAGGTTCATAAAAATCGCTGCCGTTACTGTAGTTTCCTGTATACCTCGGTCGTGGGGTATAATACTGTGCGCTCACCGATCCTGCCATGAACAGGCCTATAGCGAAGAAGAGAATTTTTTTCATAAAAATTAATTTTAATAGTTTAAATAAAACTTTTAGAGTGCAGTCCATACAAAAGGTTTATTCTATTGTATCAATTTTGTTATAAAAGTCTGGTGAGATGACTTTTAATATGCGGAAATTGGTTTGCACAGACGCCGAAACAGCTATTAAACAGACCCGTAATGAACCCCGGAAATAAACTCTAATGCCGGCGCTTTTAAATTAAAAATGAGCTGGCAGGAATCAAAAACATGAAGCAATACCTTGCAGGAGAAGCTGAAAACAAAAAAATTAATTGATATTAGAGCAATTAATTTAACAGACAATATCGCTGATGGGGCTTAAGAACCAACACATCTTTATTTTTTCCCTAATAAATTTTGACGGCCCCCTCGAGTCAACCACATTTACGATGGCTAAGTTATTAGCGAAAAATAACCATGTATATTATGTTGACAGGCCCGTAACGCTGCGCGATTGGGTAAAAGATCGAAATACCAAAGAGATCAAACGCCGTAAACCTCATTTCTTTTCGGCCGGAAATAGTTTTATTGAAACAGATACGCCTAATTTAAAAGTTATCATTACCCCACCGGTACCTTCTATCAATATGCTTCCCGAAGGCCCTTTATATCGCTTAGCAGTTAAAATGAACGAATGGATTGTAGGCGGCCGTTTAAAAAAGATCATTAAAAAGCTCGGTATTAAGGATTTTATCTTCATTAACTCCTTTAATTTTTACTATCCAACCCTGCATCAGTTGCTTAAGCCTACGTTAACCGTTTACCAATGCCTTGATCCGTTGATAAGAGCATACGAGGTAAAGCATGGTATAACATCAGAAGCTATACTGGCTAAACAGGTGGATGTTATTATATGCTCAAGTAAAGAACTGTTTACCAATAAGAAACTACTGAATAAAAATACCTTCTTTATCCCCAACGCGGCAGATATTAAACATAGCGAACAGGCGCTTGACCTGCGGTTACCGGTATCGGCTATATTAGCCGACATTAAAAAGCCTATAATTGGCTACGTTGGCGCCATTGAACGACGTATTGATTATAGTATACTAACTAATCTGCTGGAACAAAACCCAGATAAAAACTTTGTTTTTGTGGGCCCGGTAAATCCTGATTACGTTGATGTAAGCAAGTTTAAACAACCCAACCTGTTTTTTAAAGGCACGGTACCTTACAGCGAAATGCCTGCCGTGCTAAAAGGTTTTGATGTGGCCATTATTCCGTTTAAAAAAGACGAGGTAAGCCGTACTATCTTTCCATTAAAATTGTTTGAGTATCTGGGCTCGGGCAGGCCGGTGGTATCTACAGATTTTAATACCGACCTTGCCGATTTTACCGGCGATACCGTGGCTTATTGCCAAAATGTCAACGAGTTTACAACCGCGCTAAACATAGCATTGGAAGACACCCCCGAACTGCAACAAAAAAGACTGGATGTTGCGGCTAAAAATACCTGGGAGCACCGCATTGTACAGATTGAGAATTTACTGGCCGACAGTTTGAAATTGAAGCAGGGGTAAAAAAGTCCGGCAATTTAATTCATTATGCGCGGACCGCGTAATGCTATACAATGATGTATGGGTGAGGATATTCGTAAAACTTCTTATCTTACCATATGAAAAAGCTGTTGCTTATAGTAGTCCTGTTTGCCAGTGTAAATGCCTATGCGCAAAATGCGATGAAAATACATCAGCGTGCTATTTTGGTGGATACACATAATGATATTATCTCTAACGAGCTCATTACCCGCCTCGATCCCGGCTTGCTACAAACTACCGGCAACTTTGACCTGGTGCGGGCCAAACAAGGCGGACTGGATGCACAGGTATTCTCTATCTGGTGCGGTGAAGAATATGGACATGGCACAGCCTATGCTTATGCCAACCGTGAAATAGATTCACTTAACGCGTTTATGGCACGCTACCCCAAAAACATAACATTAGTGCGCAATGCTAAAGAATTAAAAAAGGCGGTTAAGCACAATAAACTGGCGGCCATGATAGGCGTAGAGGGCGGCCATATGATTGAAGACCGGCTGGATTATATTGATAGCCTGGCTAAACGGGGCATGATCTACCTGACACTTACATGGAACAACAGTACTCCCTGGGCCTCCTCTGCAAGGGATGAAACCTGCGCAGAAACACCCTTACTAACATCGGCCTGACCGATTTTGGCAAACAAGTGGTGCACCATTTAAATGACCTGGGCATAATGATAGATTTATCGCATCCCGGCGAACAAACATTTTATGATGTGCTGGCGACAACTAATAAACCGGTCATCGCATCGCATAGTTGCGCTTATGCATTAAACCCTACACAGCGCAATTTAAAGGATGATCAGTTAAAGGCGCTGGCCAAAAATGGCGGAGTGGTATTTGTTAATTTTTATAGCGGCTTTGTGGATAGCACCTACTCGGCAAAATCAAAGGTGTTTTTACGGAAGTATAAAACTGAATTGGATTCGCTCGAAAAAATATATCACGATCATGATCTGGCCATTATCCGCCTGAATGTACTGCATAAAGAAGAATCGGACCAGATGCGCCCGCCATTGAGCATGCTTATCAAGCATATCGATTACATTGCTAAGCTGATAGGTGTTGAGCATGTAGGCATAGGGTCAGACTTTGACGGCGCCGAGTCATATCCTTTGGGCATAGACGATGTGCGTGATTACCCAAAGATAACCAAAGAGCTGTTAAAGCTGGGTTATAGTAAAAAAGATGTCGGTAAAATTTTAGGCGGAAATTTTTTAAGGGTATTTAAGGCTAACACGGAGAAATCTGCTCCGTTGGTTAAAACCAACGGCAATGAATAATATATTCTCATTCATTGCTGTCACATAAATGTGACGGAAGCTGAAATATGAATTGCGGCTTTAGCCTAAATAGCACCGTCGGATTAAAAGTGATTGCTTTATGGAAAGTAATTACTGATATTAAAAAAACAGTTTTTATTTATTTTTATCGCCTACACATTTTGCATATTGGCATATTAGCGCCCCAATTACCTATCTTTGCGGT
>DASWOZ010000207.1:0-8972 GCA_036398535.1 Mucilaginibacter sp.
GCCAACTTACTGTCGGTAGCCGACAGTAAGCCTTGTTTCTGGAAATTAGCTATCACATCAGATTTGCCGAATGCCAATAATGAAAGCTTAATTTCAGGCTGGGTTTTGTGTAGTATTTGCAGGGTTCTTACATCAAAAGATTGGATGATTAAACGCTTGCTGATATTTTTCTTATTTAATACGCCCATCATAATTTTAAGATATTCTTCAGGAGCCGGATTATATACACCATCCCCTATCGGAGATATTTTGGTTTCGATGTTATAATAAACCGGCTTCAAATGATTTTTTTGGGTATAGGCTTCTACGCTATCTATCAAATCGCTAAGTAAGGGTTTATAAGTTTTGATCTTGGCCTGCTCCGGAAAGCCTGGATGTGGCTTAGTGCCTGAGTCATAACGGCGGATATCATCATAAGTCATTTTGTATAAAATCAAATTTGCTTCCTCCGCCTTGGTAATATCAGAGCCATCTGGCTTGCGCATAAATACTGAAGACATATAAGCATCGTGTGAAACCACTGCCTGGCCATCGCTTGAAACTACAACATCAAGCTCCAATGTTCTTAAACCTAACTTAACCCCATTTAACATGGATTGTATGGTGTTTTCGGGCATCAGCGCCATACCACCACGGTGGCCCTGTGCATCTAATTTTTGTTGCGCAAAAGTAGCTCCTGTAAACATTATACCCGCGGTAAGCGCAATTACTATCTTTTTCATATATAAGTAGTGCTATTAATTGTTAAAAAAGACCGGGCTCAATTATAAAAACATTGAGCCCGGTTGTTATTAAATTATATTGATCATTTATTATTTTGACTGGTAACTGCCGTATATTTTTACCAATTTATCAGGATAGTTGCTGATGATCCCATCAACACCCATATCACCTAAAGCAATCATGTCTTTTTCCTGGTCAACTGTCCATGGCAATAAAAACATTTTATAGTCATGCACTTTTTTAACAATTTCAGGCGTTACAAAAGTGTAATAAGGGCTGTAAACTTCTGGTGTAAAGCACAGTTTTTTCAGATCTTCGTCCACATCAATTTTGCCAACTAATAAAGATAGTTTTACCTTAGGATCGGTTTTATGTAAAACCTGTAAAGTCCTTATGTCAAACGATTGAATGATCATCCGGTCCCTGATACCTTTTTTGTTAAGCACAGCCATCATGGTACTTACAAATACTTCTGGTTTTGGGTTGTAAACATCATCACCCTTCTCAACACTTTTGGTTTCGATGTTATAATAAACAGGTTTTAATTTGTTCTTTTTTACATAAGCTTCCACACTGTCAATAAGCTCTGACAATAAGGGCTTATAAGTTTTTACCCTTGCTTGTTGCGGGAAACTCGGATATGGCTTGCTGCCTGCATCATACATACGAATGCTATCATATGGCATTTTGTATAAGATCAGGTTTCTTTCCTCTTCCTTAGTAATATCAGAACCATCTGGTTTGCGCATAAATACCGACGACATATAAGGATCATGAGAAACCAGCGCTTTACCGTCTTTAGATATTATTACATCCAGCTCTAATGTTCTTAAACCTGTTTTAACCCCGTTCAGCATTGATGCAATAGTATTTTCGGGCATTAAGCCCATGCCGCCACGGTGGCCTTCTACATCCAGTTTTTGCTGCCCAAAAGCAACACTTGTTAACATGGTAGCTGCTGTAAGCGTAATTAATATATTTTTCATAGCTATTTGTTTAGTTCTTTTTTAATACTAATCAACAAAACCGGATTATCAGTGTACATCCTTTCCACTCCCATGTTTAACATTTTTTCCATGTTTGCGCGGTCATCAACTGTCCAGGCACCTACTTTAAGGTTGGCGGCTTTTATCTTATCTACCTTCTCTTGCGTAACGCCGCTATAGTGCATCATGATGGTTTCAAAACCATGCTCTTTAGCTACTTTAATGTCGTCGTCAATATTGGTATCCGGTAAACGGTCCCAAAAAATCGGGATCTCGGGAGCCAGTTTTTTAGCTTGCGCCAAATAGTCTAAACCGCTATCATTAAAGCCAACCATTTTTTCAGCTTTTGCTTCCTTAATAATGGCTAACGCCTGGGGCACACAGTCAACTTTTATATGCATAGATACATGGGTGCGGTTTTGCTTCATAAAAAGCTCCAGGGCATCTTTCAGTAAAGGCATATGTTCTACCGGGCATTGGTCTGTAGTAAGCCCCTTGACTTTGCGAAGCTCACTGGCTACATCCAGTTTTTGTAATTCACTATAGTTAACGTCTGCAATTACCAGTGAAACCCCTGCCGCCCGTTTGGTATCAGGATCGTGGCTTATTACAATCTGGCCGTCTTTTGTTTTGCGAATATCCAGTTCTACCCAATCAGCATGTGCATCAATACCTGCCTGGAAAGAGATCAAAGTATTTTCCGGGTATGCCACCGAATTACCCCTATGAGCGGTTACCCCTTTAACTACAGTTTGTGCTGCAACGGCAAAAGGCATAGCCAACGCAGCTACCATTGTTATTAAATTTAGCTTTTTCATTTTTTACTTATTTAAGTATCCACATTACACCATTCACATCATCAACATTGTTGTATTGTGCAATAGCCGCATTGTAATTAGCAAGGTTTGCAGATTGCTCTGACGTGAAATATTTATAGCGCAAAGCAATTTTACCGTTATTGGCTGTACCCACGCCTGTTTTAAATGTTGGTATGCCTGTACGCCTCCAGTTAAAGTAGGCTTCAAGCCCGCTGTTTAAATAAAAGGCTACATACTTTTGCTCAATGATCTGTTGCAGGCCGGTTGCATTGTCACCCGCATATTTCACCAAAGGCTGTGCATAATAGTTGGCATAATTAACATTCACTGTTCCGCTTACATAAGGGCCGGTTACCGGTATACCTAATGGCAGGGAGTAAACCGTCATGCTACCGGTTTGAGGGATGCCATAAAAAGCCATTGACGATTGTATACCCGCATTATAATATGCTTCGGCATTACCTAACGGACCGGTAGTTAACCAGCCACGGTTTATTGCTTCGGCAATATTGAAACACATTTCGGTATAATTAATGATAGCCGTAGGCTCGCCTGTATAACCAGCGTAATAACGATACCTGTTAATATAGCTTAATATACCGCCACCATTCTGGCTGGCCAATACACCAATATCCAACCCAATGTTACCACCCTGGAAAGATGAGAAAGCCGTAGGGCTGCCACCGGCAGTTACCAATTGAGGGGCTGGGTCTGTGGTGATAAACACACGCGGATCACTTTTAGCGGTCAATAAACCTACATAAGTATCGGCACTGTTATTAAGCGCGCCGTTAGCAAATGTTTCTTTATTTAACGGGTAGCGGTTGGTAGGGTCTAACCAGGTATATTTCAAATCGTCGCTGCTGCTTTGCATGATAGGATATTTGGCAGGGTTACCTACTATCATGGCAAACTGTTGCGCAACATTTAAATCAGCATCAGCAGTTTTTTTGCTTAAATGTATCAGTAACCTTAACCTGTAGGTATTCACTACCTTTTGCCAGGCTTTAAGGTTATTGGCAAAATACATGTCGCCTGCCAGCGTGGTGTTGTTAGCGGCTATCAAGGCTGTTAAATCACTGTTTGATTGGTCAAGCAGGTTCAAACAATTAATAAAAATTGTTTTCTGCGGGTCATAAACCGGGGTTAGCATTGCTGCACCCTGCAAGGCTTGGGTCATTGGTATATCCCCCATCTGCAAGCTCATTTTACTAAAATAGTAAGCCCTGAAAAATTTCCCTAAAGCGTGGTATGGATTCAGATCGCCCACCCCCGAGCTGGCCGCTGTTGCTTCCATATTTACTACATTAATAAGGGTTGGGTACAAGTTACTGCCAGGGCCAAAATCATATTGGTTATTACCAAAATATGAGTTATTTTGAAGCTGATATTGGTTGGTACGGTCTAATTGCCCGCCCGGTGCCTCCAGCATAGCATTCATCACATTGTTCAACAGCAACGAAGCCGGAACGCTGGTAGGCTTATTAGGGTTTACGTATAAATTTTGAAACTCCTTTTTACAGCCTGATAGTAGTACCACTACAGCAAGCAGCAATACTGATTTTTGAATAAATATCTTCATTTTCATAAGTATTAGAAAGAAAAGTTTAAGTTCATGGCATAACGGCGCGTAGTTGGTGTTTGCAATGATGAGGTAGATACGGGCGAGTTAAATTGCTCTACATCTATACCCAAATGCTGGTTATCTTTATAGAAGTACAACAGGTTACGCCCAACTAATGATACAGTGGCCCTTTTTACACCTATTTTTCTAAGCCAGTCTTTTGGAAGATCATATCCAATTTGTACTTCTCTTAGTTTGGCATAAGTTTTACTAACCATTGAACCTTCCATTATCTGCCCGTAATATTGGGTTGCCCAGCTTTGAACGGTACTTGGCGATGCATTTGGAGCAAACCTCAATTGGCTATAATTGGTGATATGGCCTAAATTGTCATATTGAATGGCAGCGCCATTAGAAACCTGCACACCCTGGCCTACATAAGTTCCTTTATAGCTGGCTACACCCGCGTTAGTATCATCATCCAGCCTTGATTTACCTATTGCACCTTCAACAGTTGCAATGTTGGCACCACCCTGCATGGTTAATGAATACAAGCGATCGGATATCTTACCACCCACGCTTCCGTCAAACTGGAAACTGAAAGAGAAGTTTTTGTATTTGAACCTGTTACTGATAGACCACATAAAATCGGGATTCATATAACCCAAAAACTGGTTAATTGGATTTTTTAAAGGCTTACCACCTGAATCATAAACAATTTGCCCATCCGGAGAACGTACAAAGCCCGACCCGTATATAGCATCGGTTCTGTCGCCTTTTTTGAAAAAGGTATTGTAATTGGTTTGGCCCGGAGGCAATTCCAGGTAAGTTTCTTTATAGGTTGACCAGTTGGTACTTACGTTCCATGAAAAATCCCTGGTTTTTATCGGATCAGCAGTAAGCGTAATTTCCAAACCTTTCTTTTCGGTTTTTAATGCATTGATATAGTAAGTAGTATAGCCGGTAGTTGGCGATATAGCATTTGCTAAAATTTGCGGGCCATCAATGTATTGGAAAAAAGTAGTACTTAAGCCAATACGGTTATTTAATACCCGTAAGTCAAATCCTTCTTCAAATGTTTCGCGGTTAAAGGTTTTGATGTTAGGATCGTAAATACTGGTTGGAGAAGATGCAGCAGTTACATTATTATATGGTTTACTGGTTGAGTATACTGATTGTAAAGAATAATCAGGGCCACCATAAGGGCTCATATAGTTTGTGCCATATGCAGAAATAGCTGTATTAAGCGTACCGGCAGTTGAGCCACCCAAGGTTGTATATACGTTGTATGGTGTAGCGCCTATAGTTGTTGCGGTAGCATCGCCATGTACGGTAGCAAATGATCCACGAAGCTTAAATGATGATATTGCTTTTGGCATTTTTATATAATCAGAAACTACTGTAGTGGCAGATACGCTGGGATAGAAATAAACATTGCTACCGGCAGGCAGTGCTGATGATTGATCAACCCTTCCTGTTCCTGAAATAGTAACCCATTTGCCGATAGATGCATCTAATGAAGCATAAGAACTTAACACCTTCATTTCCGAATCAAAATTATTGGTCATTAAAGCGTTAAGCGAGTTATTGAAGTTGTAAACATCAGGTACAACTAAATAATCGGTAGAGGTAAAGTTAGATTTATAGTTAAAACTGCGCAAACTACCACCTACCAATCCTGATAAGTTGATCAGGTTACCTACGTTATAGTTATAGTTTAACTGCACGTCAGTATTGTTCTCAAACATATTTCTACGGTCCTCTCTGTAGTCACCTTGCCCTAATGTTCTTGAATAAGTAAAAGCGCCCCATGGCATTTCTTCCTGCCTTACCAACGAATAGGTAGTCATTTGTGAACGGGCCGTTACATTTAAGTGCTCGTCTATTTTATAGTTTAATGATACGTAGCCATTTATATCGGTACGGTCATGAGCTCTTGTCCAGTCTTCTACCTCTAACCATGGGTTGTTATAGTGTACGTGCTCGGGAAATACAGCTACCTGGTTTATTTTACCCGGCGCCCATATACCTTTAATATCCGGCGATGTTACGTTCCATTCACCACCTGTCCAAACAGATAGATCATAAATAATACTGTTAGGGCCGTAGGTAACATCCGGTACGTTATCAGAGTAAGTTTTATTAAAGTTTAAGTTCATGTTGAACGTTAACCTTTTTGAGATCTGGTAACTGGTAGATGTATTGAAATTGAAAGTATTTAAACCAGTGTTGGGCACAATACCTTTCTGGTTTGACTCTGATGCCGAAAACCGGGTAGCATATTTATCGCCTGTGGCAGAAATGGATACGTTATTATTAGTTTGAAATCCATCGGTTAAAAACCTGTCCAGATTGCTTTTACCATTAACATATCCCCTATCTACATAAGGCGTAGGCTGAATATGGCCGGTATAAGTTAAATCGCCAAATTTGGTGGTATAGGTTTGGTTAGGTGTATATGCACCATCGTATTGAGGAATAAGCTGACCCTTAAATTTCGGGCCCCATAACTTGTATTGCGCATCCTGTAAACCACCGCCAAAACCATCGGCATAAGCATATTCGCCATACATACCACCACCATATTCGTGCTGTGTTTTGGGTTCGGCAATAAAGCCTTTATCTATAGAGTTGGTTGAATTGAAATCAATAGTTACACCTTTATCTTTTCCTGCTTTTTTGGTAGTGATCAAAATTGCACCGTATTGCGCACGGCTACCATATAAAGCAGCGCCGGCTGGGCCCTTTAATACGGTAAATGACTCAATATCATCCGGGCTAAGGTTATAGGTATCTGAACTGATTGGCACACCGTCAATCACAAATAGCGATATCTGGTTACCTCGTAACTGTATGGATGGGGTGCCTAATAACTCGGCATTTAAACCCACAGAAAGGCCGGCAACTTTACCGGCAAGCCCTGTAATAGGGTTTGAGTCACGCGCCTTTATCAGCTCTTCGCCCTTTACTTCCTGTACGGCATAACCAATCTTATCTGCACCTTTGCGCACGCCAAGCGCAGTAACCACAACCTCCTGCAAACTTGCAGCAGATTGAACCATTTTTACCTGCAATACATTGTCGGTATTTGGCCCGGCTTGTACGTTAATAACTTGCTTTATGTAACCTATGTAGTTAAAAGTAAGCTCATATTGCTTACCGGCGTCAAGGCCTTTAAAATTAAAAACACCATCAATATTGGTAACAGTAGTTTTATGTTCGGCAACGCCTATTTCTTTAAGTTGGATAGTTACGCCAATAAGGGGCATATTGGTTTCGTCAACCACTTTTCCTCTTAAAAAACCCTCTTGTGGGGCGTTAATAGTATGGGCCTTTAATTTAATTCCCTCTGCTTTTAGCAACCCTGAAAAGGGTAAAAGGAAAATCACTATTGTAACAACTTTTGTATATAACAATAGTGGTTTTAATACATTCTTTTTTGTAAAATTGTGCATAGCTGTGTTTAGTTTGTCATTTCGTAAATCATGAATTATTATCGGCTTGTTTGGGGCGGATTGGTTGCAACAATTCGCCCCTTTTACCTTTATACCAGGTTATTTAATCAGTTTATCCTCCTTTTTTTACGTGAATTATTTGATTGATTATTATAAAAATTTGTCTGCTGTAAAATCAGTTAACTTATCAGTTTAGCCTAATGCTAAATTATTACTTGAAGCACATATCCCTGGGTGAAGGCACTATCCTGAACACGTATGAAAACCCTTCTGTATGTTTTCCGTTATTAAAATCACAGTAAGCAGTGATTTTTCATATCACTAAATTAGCCGCGTTACGTTGCGTATAAGTTAAGAGCGAATTAAATTTGCCGCGATACAAAATAAAATTCCAGGTTTTGCGTATGTTGAAAATCATCCAAAATATGCCCTTAAAAATAGTTTCAGCATACAAATCCTCATTTACACCGGGACTAACAAAAGCTTAATTAATTAACTAAATATTACGATTACTTTAAATAAAAAAAAGCCTCCAATTTTATTGGAAGCCTTTCGGTATGGCCACATAACTCATAATGTCACCATTCACAAATGTACATGAATACTACGCCATGTGTCCCGTAATATTCGGGCGGTTATCGGTTTGCTTTTTGCCTTTGGCTACGCTGTTTAAAAATGAAAGCGTAACATTATTACCGTCAAATTTGCAGGTGATAGCATCACTGTCAACGGTTTCAACAGGGCGAATTTCCAGGTATAGCGTATTAGGATCTAACCAGGTAGCATTACCTGCCACAGGCGATTCTACATTTGGCAGTGAAGTAACCGGAAACGGCAGCTGCTTATTTGTTTTAATACCATTTTTAGCTTTCTCCCAGGTGTTCATGCCAAAATGGACGGTGCAATCGCCCTCGTCATATCCAACAACCAGTTCGCAACTGTTATTGGTGATATTAAAGGTTACTGTTTTGGCGGCATACACATTGCCATCCAAAACAAATTTCTTTGATGAAATAGTTTGAGCAATTGGCGAGGTTGTTTCCATCGGCAGGAATTTTACATGTAAGGCGGCCTCAGTGCTTTTTAGTTTTTGATGTGCAATGCTATTGGCAGGCAGAGCTCCCTTTTGTAAGCCGGGTACTAATATATCCCATACAAAATTGAGTGTTTTTTGTGTATTAAAACTTTCCTCGTTAATGGCGATAATAGTTTTCTCATCGGGCAGCACAATACCAAACTGGCCGTATAACCCATCAGAGCGAAAACCGTTGTGCTGGGTACGCCAAAACTGATAACCATAGCCTTGCTGCCAGTCGTCCTGCTCTTTCGGCGTTTTGCCGCCAAACGGATTTGAAGTAAATTCCCATTGCTTTTTAGTAGCGGCTTCTACCCATGATTCGGGGATTAACTGTTTACCGTTCCATTT
>DASWOZ010000208.1:0-3327 GCA_036398535.1 Mucilaginibacter sp.
CGCCCGATTCTTATTTTTGTATGGCCTTTATAGGTATCACAATCGAATTACTTTTAGCATAGTTGGCAATTTTTAAAATGGTGGTCATGTTAGGGCGCAGAGTATTGCGCTGTGGCAAACGTACTTCTATAGCAAAGCTACGTGATGCAGGATCGATAACTTTTGCAGCAAAACTAATTTTAGCTGTTAACGAGTCATTAGCATCCGGAACGATGATCTTCACATTATCGCCCTGATGCACACTACCGGCATAAGATTCAGGCACATCAGCCTTAACCTTCAATATATCAGCGTTTACCACACGTATACCTGTTGAACCCGGCACCGCTATTTGTCCCAATTTAAGGTCCATTTGGTCAATAGTACCATTTATAGGCGATACAATACGGTACATATCTGCCTGCTGGCGTAAAGATGCAACTTGTTTTTCGCTGGTCTGCAAGCTGGTCTGCGCCTGTAAATACTGAACCTCGGTACCAATTTTTTGATCCCAAAGATTTTTCTGGCGCTGATATAAAGTTTGGGCCAAATTTGCCTGTGCCTGTGCCTGTTCAATATTTTGGCGTAAAACGCTGTTATCTAACTGTACCAAAATTTGACCCTTGTTTACGTGGTCGCCAACTTTAACGTATATAGCGGTAATAACAGCCTGCGCCTGCGGATAAGCCGTAACATTGTCTTGTGCATCTATTTTACCCTGTATATCTACATAATTAGTGAACACGCCGGATTTAACTTCAATAGTGCTTACATCACTGGTTTTTACCGAATCTTTTGCACCAACCTCGGCTTGTAGCTTTGCAATTTTTGAAGAAAGATCAGCCTGCTGTTTCTTCAGTTCGGCTAACTCAGTTGCTTTATCCTTTGGCTTATTGGTACATGCAGCCGCCAAAGACAATATTGCGGTTAGGTATATTAGTTTTTTCATCTTATTATATTTCAATGTTTTCGGTTTAGTTTATTTAATGCGGCCGTAAGCTCTGTCCAGGTCAACTTTGCTTACCAATGCCTGGTACAATCCCTGTATATAATTATTATCGGCATTTTGCAGATCGGTTTCCGCCTGTGTCACCTCAATACTTGAGCCTACTCCTTGTTGATATTTTATTTTTGCAACCCTTAAAACCTCTTGTGCCAATACCTGGTTTTGTTTTTGATTGTTTAGCGATTGTAAACCATTTACAAAAGTAATTTTAGCTTGACTGGCTTGCAGGCTTAAACCATTTTTCAGGTTAAACAAGTCGTTATCAGCCTTCATTACTGTAATCTGCGATTGTTTTAGCTGATACTTATGCTGAAAACCGCTAAATATGGGTACACTTAAATTAAGCCCTATGTAACTGTTAGGATAACTGCTACTATATAAGCGACTAAATGCGTTATCCTGATAGGTATTAGCAAAGCTGGCATTGAACGTAAGCTTAGGTAAGAACTGTGCTCTTTTACTTTTCACATCATACTCATCCAGCCGTTTTTGGGTTTGCAATAAGTCATATTCGATACGGTTACGATAAAATGTGGTATCAGAAGTTATATCTGCAGCATTAGCGTCAAGCTTAATGTCTTCCAGTTTGTCAGTTAAAACCACATTATTCTCAATAGGCATACCCATTTGAAACTTTAATAACTGATAGTTCAGGGCCAATAAGCGTATCGTATTTTCGCGGGTAGTTACCAGGTTATTATATTGTACGGTTAATCTGTCAACATCAATCTTTTCTACAAACCCCTGTTTGTTTTGAGCCGCTGTCTGATCTAAAGTTTGTTTAATTTGGTTAATGTTAGCATCCAATAGCTTTATCTGTTCATCACTTACCAAAACCTGGTAATATGCTTTAGTAACATTAACATTTGCTTCAATTTTTGAGCGATTATAACTCAGGTTAAATAATTGCTGATAGGTTTTACGGCCTTCTAAACCAACAAAATAGTTACCATCAAATAGTATTTGCGTTGCATTAACACCAACATTTGACTGGTATTTAACTCCAAATTTTAGCGGAATAAATGTACCCGGTTGCCCAATAAATTCGCCCGGTATCAGGGTAGTTGGAATCTGTATATAATCCTGAAAATTAGCCGAGCCGCTTATTTGCGGTAATCCTTGCCCAATTATCTCTTTTACATGATAACTTGCACTTTTGGCATCGAGCCCCGCGTTTAAAACAGAATCCTGGTGCTCATAAGCATAGCTAATACAATCAGCCAGTGTAAACTTATATACCTGACCATTAGGCGGCGCCTGTTGTGCATAACCGGTAAAGGCTATAACACAAATAAACGACGCTGTAAAAAGTAATTGTTTCATTATTATGATTGTGTATGATTTTTTGTTAACTCAAAATAACCGCCCTGATATGACAACCTTATGTCAGCAGTATTAATTTATTCGTCATTTATGTTTTTATATTGATTTAATAATTTGAAGCCTTTAAGTGTACAAATGCCATAATTAAAATGCTCTAAAAACTGGTATTGTACCTTCCATGGGCTAAACTCAGCTACCGGAAATAAACTGGTATCAAATCCCATTTCAAACTGGGCAACACGCATTTTAGCCAGTATCTTCACATCAATTTCAGGCCTTATATACCCCTGTTTTATTCCTTTATTAAACAACTCTTCCATCTTACCCACCAAAACCTCTGATTTAAATTTTTGAAAATCATTCCAGGCATCGGGATGATATTTTTGCATATCATGAATAACTATCGGGTTAATTCGCGAAAAAATCTCTTCCGAGCATTTCATCATATTAATCATCTCCTCTATTACATTGCCAGATCTGTTAATGATCTCCGTCATCTGGTCTTCATCATCCTGCAGCTTTTTCTTAACTAAAGCACTAACCAATTCGTTCTTATCCTTAAAAAACTGGTAGATGGTTTTTTTCGACATGCCCAAATGTTTGGCTATATCATCCATCGTTACACTTTTAATTCCTGCCTTTAAAAACAGTTCCTCGCCGCCCTGTATTATTCTTTCTTTTGGCTCTATTGACATAACGCAGACAAAACTATGGAAACATTTTTAGATTTCAAAGTTTCCATCTGGTTATTTTAAAGGCCATAGTTACTACCCAACAATATGCAACTATCAGGGAAATAGCCTTTAAATTTCTTTTAGCCCTCTTTCCGCTGCGCGGAAAGAGGGCCGACCAGCGTAGCGTAGACGGGGTGAGTAGGTCGCCCTGTGCATTAACAGTAATGTCGCTTCATCAGGACTCACCGGTCGTTGCTTCGCTCGACCACCCTCTTTGCGCGCAGCGCAGAGAGGGTATTAAAAACGATTTCCCTGATGCAACTATAACTCCTGCTTTATCCTGCT
>DASWOZ010000209.1:0-2430 GCA_036398535.1 Mucilaginibacter sp.
TGGGAAGCCCCACTTTTAGCTGATGATAAAGAACCGGTTTATGGCTATGTAATCTATCGTTTTGAAGGAACTGAAAAGATAGATCTGGGCGACCCTAAAAATATATTACATATAGAATATAGTACCAACCTTTTTTATGACGACAAGGCCATACAAAAGGGTAAAACTTATTCGTACGTTATAACGGCTATAGACCGGTTAAAAAATGAAAGCGACAGGTCGCCAACTATGGCTGTGACTATTCCGTAAAATTAGTAGCAGTGGCAGTTTTGAGTAGCAGGATTTGTGCTACTGCCACCGCTATTGCAACTAATAATTATGAGGGCTGTAATACAACGTGTTTCTGGAGCAAGCTGCAAGGTTGATAGTGAGATAACCGGCGAAATTAAAACCGGCTTACTGGTGCTGTTAGGCATTGAGGACGCCGATACAGATGATGACCTGCAATGGCTGGCACAAAAAATTACCGGCATGCGTATTTTTAGCGACGAAAACGGCTTAATGAATAAAGCATTAGCTGATATTGACGGCGATATTCTCTTAATTTCGCAATTCACGCTGTTTGCGCAAACTAAAAAAGGCAATCGTCCCTCATTTATAAAAGCCGCTAAACCTGATAAAGCAATTCCGCTATATGAGCAAATGATCCAAACATTAAAAGACCTTACCGGAAAAAAGATCGCGACAGGAATATTTGGCGCAGATATGAAAGTGAGTTTAGTGAATGATGGGCCTGTCACCATTATTATGGATACAAAAGACAGAGAGAATCATTAATTTACAAACCACATGCAGATAAAAGAAGCACAACAAATAGTTGATAACTGGATAAAAACAACTGGTGTACGTTATTTTAATGAGCTGACCAACACGGCGCTGTTAATGGAAGAGGTGGGCGAGGTTGCCCGTATTATGGCGCGGCAATATGGCGAGCAGTCTTTTAAAAAATCGGATACTGAAGTGAATTTGGCCGATGAAATGGCCGATGTATTATTCGTACTGATCTGCCTGGCCAATCAAACCGGTATTGACCTGACGGAAGCACTGCAAAAGAACCTGCAAAAGAAAAGCATCCGCGATGCAGACAGGCACAAAAATAATGAGAAACTTAAATAACCTGTTCCGTGGGTTAAAACCAACGGCAATGAATTAACTATTATGGAGTTGGCAGATAGAATAGATAAGCAGAAAAGGCTTTAGCCAATTGGGCTGGCTATTGCAGTTTAACTAAAGCATCCCCTTCTAATATCGGAATAGCGGTAGTCAAATCTACCCTTAAGCAAAATTCAATATCTGCCTCAATTCCTAATGCTTTTAGCCGTTCGCTATGTGCTGTTTTTTTAAGATATTTATTTAAATCATCTTTTGCGATCTGGTAAAGATCATTAGCGGCTATCGCCGGATCATCCGTCACAAAGTTTGCAGATTTTAATTGTTCTACTGCTGCTCCTGCAAACAGGGTATCTTCCAAATTAAAATTATTCTTCCAGCCGGAGCAAACAAGCAGAACATTCTCTTCTTGCTGCTTAAGCCAGTTACACAAGCTGGTTAAATTTAAGAACGAGCCAATCACGATCTTTTTTGCCTTGCGCGATAAATGCAGGGCATGTGTGCCGTTAGTGGTGGTTAATACAATGGTTTTACCCGCAACTTTTTCTTTAGTGTAGGAGAATGGCGAATTGCCAAAATCAAATCCCGGAACAATTTCGCCGTCACGTTCGGCAGCCAATAAATGAGTTGGCTCTATTTCCAGGTAAGCACTGCATTCCTCAATTTTTGATACCGGGATAATAGCTTTAGCTCCATTTTCAATTCCGTAAGATATGGAAGTTGTCGCTCTGAATATATCTATTATTACTACTATATAATCTTCAACATTATAAAGTGGCAATAAGGCGGGTGTAAGGCAAACGTTTAATTGATTAGTCATTATAGCAACAAGCTTTTGTTCATTTTGCCAAAGGTAATATTATAAATTTGTTATGGCACCGCTATAGTTTGGGCAGGGGTAAAAGATTCATAAAACTTAACCAGGTTAGTTACCACCATCGTATTTTCATGCTGTTGCTCAATTAATTTCCGCGCATTTAAGCCAATTTCTTTACAATATTCCTCATCGGTTATACAGCGCTTAATGGCATCATAAAACTCGTCACGATCATTGGCTATTAAAATATTTTTGCCGTTTTCAAAATTAATACCTTCGGCCCCAAGCGTTGTAGAGATGATACATTTTTGCATAGCCATACCTTCTACAATTTTAACACGCATACCCCCACCCGATAATAAAGGCACTATCATAATGGATTTGCTGTTTACAAATTCTAATGCGTTGTCAACCTCGCCTTGTATAAAAATTTTACCCAACGCTTCGTAATCATCAAACCTATCGGGTATATCATTGCCGGCTACATAAAGTTTCACATTGAG
>DASWOZ010000210.1:0-10234 GCA_036398535.1 Mucilaginibacter sp.
TGAAACAGGGGGCCATATAGCAATCCCGGAAGCCGGGCAATTACAATTTGATTGGGTTTAAGCCTCTTTTCTTCTTACTTAAATAAGTAATTGTCCGCCCTATGGGTATCTTGTATATTTAAAAAAAACCTAAGCGTTTTAAATTTGTATGAAGTCTACTCCCAAGGACACTAACCATCATATCGTTTCTCTTTTAGATGAAGCATATGTTTGCCGTACCAATAATTTAAAACGAAGTGTTGTGTTGGCCAACCAATCTCTTTTATTAAGCCGAAAATCGGGCGACATTGCGTTAATTGCCAAAAGCTTAAGTCATTTTTCACTTTTTTCTATGATCATGGGCGAATATGAACAGGCATTACAAATGTCTGAAGAAGCGATGAAATATTTTGAAACGTTAAATGACGAAATAGGAATCGCCAACGCCAGGTATAATATTGCAAGCGTATATTATAAAACAGACAATTACCATTTAGGACTGGTTAACCTGATAGACTGCATTGTTACGTACCGAAAATATAATGACTATCACAACCTCTCACGCGCGCATAAATCGCTGGGGACTATTTATGAATATTTTGGGGACGAACGGAATGCCATAAAAACGTATGAGCATGCCATTGAAGCGGCTAAAAAAGCCGGCGATCTTGACCTTGAATCCAACGCGTATAACCCGCTTTCAGGCATCTATCTTAAACAAAAAAATATTGAAAGGGCATCAGCGCTTATTGAAAAGTCCATTGCTATAAAAAAACAAACCGGCGACATCCGCGGGTTGGCGTTTGGCTATTATGGCCGGGGGAAAATAAATCTGGTAACAAAGAATTTAGAAGCAGCCGAAAAAGATCTTACGGGTGCTATTGAAATTCACAGAAGGATGGGTGAAACCCTTGGCCTTGGCATGGCCTACCATAAAATAGCCAACTTATATGTAGAACAGGGACACCTGGATTTAGCCAAAAAAGCCCTGATGCTGGGCCTGGAATTTAGCAGTGAATATAACATTGTAATGGTTAAATACAAGTGCTATTTCTTGCTTTACCAGATCTATAAAACAGAAAACGATCCGGTTAACGCGCTTAAATACCTGGAATTATACCATCAACAAAAAGAAAAGGTAATTAATACCCAAACGTTAAAGGTCATTGAGAATTATGAGATGATCACGCAAATGGAATCGCTTGAAAAAGAAGCCCGGTTACAGATAGAAAAAGCGGAGATCATGGAAAAAAAGAACCTTGCCGAACAGGCCGCGCGTGTAAAGCAGGATTTTTTATCAACCATGAGCCATGAGATAAGAACACCGCTAAACGCGGTAATCACCATTGCAGCCTTATTGAGTGATAAAGTTGATAAAGATGAACAACAACTGGTCGACGCCCTAAAATTCGCCTCAAATAACTTACTGGTTATTATTAATGATATTCTTGACTTTACCAAGCTGGATGCCGGTAAAACATCCTTAGAGTTGCGCCCGACTGATTTTAAACTATTGCTTGATAATATAAAGAACACCTACGATAGCCTGGCTAAAGAAAAAGGCCTTAACCTGTATTTAAATGTTGACGCTAACATTGCCAGATACTATACTATTGATGAAACCAAACTTTCACAAATATTGGGTAACCTGGTAACTAATGCTATTAAGTTTACACAATACGGAAAAGTTGATATAAATATCAAATGGAAAGGCAGCAACAGATCAGTCGATGAGCTTACTTTTGAAGTAACCGACACAGGAGTAGGCATTCCTGAAGATTATCTGGATGATGTTTTTGAAAGCTTCTCGCAGGCGCGGTCTGCCAAAACGCGTAAACAAGGCGGTTCGGGCCTTGGATTGGCAATTGTAAAAAAACTGGTAAAACTATATGGCGGCCATATCCGGCTAAGCAGTATCGTTGGTAAGGGCTCGGTTTTTTCTTTTGACCTAAAACTAAAAAAAGCGGGTAACCCCATTACTAAAATCACCGAACACTCAGATCACCTGCATGGAAAAACGGTGTTGCTGGCCGAGGACAATTTGATCAATGCAATGGTGATAAGCAAGTTACTATCTAACTGGAGCATGGTAGCAGAACATGCAAAGAATGGGCTGGAAGCCGTTGAAAAGTCAAAGCTAAAGGCTTATGATTATATTTTAATGGACATACACATGCCCGAAATGGATGGTTATGAAGCCACCAAAAATATTCTGAATACAGAAAACCCCAATACTAAAACCCCGGTATTTGCCTTAACCGCAGATATTACTGCCGAAGCCCAGGAAGAATACCAGCCCTGGTTTAATGGGTTTTTACATAAGCCTATTGAAATTGATAAGCTATACGAAGCTTTTATCAGTACGCTATAATAGCCATATAATTTCATTCAAAACACACTGCAGTACCGTGTTTAAAAAAATAAATAAATTTTTTATTTTAAATACTACTAAATACATAGATTAAATATATATTTGTGCTGTTTAACAATTGTTCTTATTAAACTTATCCAGAAAGACTGAGGGAATGGCCCTGTGATGTCTTAGCAACCTGTATCAGCTTTGGTTGATAAAAGGTGCTAATTCCTGCTCCGGCATAAGGAGAAAGATAAGAAAACAAACCATGGTGTTTGTTTGAAGTTGCAGCCCCGGCACTCTGGTAGTTGATAAAGATAAATTTAACTTATTATTAGTATGAAAGTTTATTTGGATAATGCCGCAACCACCCCGCTTGACAAAGAAGTATTTGAAGCAATGACCCCCTATTTATTAAACCATTTTGGCAATCCCTCTTCACAACATCAGCACGGCCGCGAGGCGAAGGCCGCTATTGAAAACTGCAGAGCAGCCATTGCCGGTTTACTAAATGCTTTACCCGAAGAAATTACATTTACTTCTGGCGGAACAGAAGCAGATAACACCGCTATACTATCAGCCGTTAAAGGTGCCGGCATTCGCCATGTAATCACTACGCAATTTGAACACCATGCCGTATTGCATACACTCAATGCATTGCAGCAAAGCGGCGATATATTTATAAACTATATCAAACATGATCAAAACGGCAGCCTGGATCTTAACCATTTAGAATATTTATTGCAAACCAGCCCGCGCAGTTTAGTTTCTGTTATGCACGCCAATAATGAGGTTGGCAACTTAAATGACATTGAAAAGATAGGCGAAATTTGTGAAAGGTATCAGGCGCTTTTCCATACCGATACGGTACAAACTATCGGGCACTACCGCCATGACCTTAAACAACTAAAAGTTCATTTCCTGGCAGCATCTGCACATAAGTTTCATGGGCCAAAAGGCATCGGTTTTTTATATTGCCGTAAAGGGGTCAAATTAACCCAACTGATCCATGGCGGCGGGCAGGAAAGAAAACAGCGGGCAGGCACAGAGAACATCCCGGGTATAATAGGATTAACCAAAGCATTACAAATAGCGTATGAACATATGGACGAACACCGGGAGTATGTGCAGGATTTAAAAACACAAATGATAACCCGCATAACTGAATCATTACCAGATGCGCGCTTTAATGGAAACTCAGCCAACGAAAAATTAAGTCTTTATACCATTTTGAGTGTCTGTTTACCATCGGTTGGTACCGATCTGCTGCGATGTTTGGACCAGCAGCAAATAGCTGTTTCAGGAGGGAGTGCCTGTTCCAGTGGATCAGCTTCACACGTGCTAAGCGCATTGGGCGTTGATTCGGGTAGAGATACCATTCGTTTTTCTTTCAGCAAATTCAACACACTACAGGAAATAGATCATGTTGCACAATCACTGGCATCAATCTGCCAGTTAGTTGCAGCTTAATAATTAAATATCACTTAACAATTATATTATCATGAAAAAATACATTTTATTATCCCTGCTTATTGCCCCCGCCATATTAAAGGCGCAAACTATAAATTATACGGTTAATGGCAGCGTAGGCAAGCTGAATGCTCCTGCAAAAGCTTATTTAACTTATCGCTCTGATTCGGGTAATGTAACCGATTCTACCGATATACAGCAAGGCGCTTTTTCATTTAAAGGTACTTTTGCCAATCCGGTTAAAGCAACTTTAACGATTGCGCATAACGGCGAAAATTTCAAAAGACTTAGAAAACCGGATCAGTTAGCTGTATACCTGGAAACAGCTACCATAAATATTAATGCTGCAGACTCTGCTTACAAAGCAAGTATAACCGGCTCACAGCTTAACAAAGCCAACCAGGAGCTAACATTGGCATTACTGCCTTATACCAACCAGATCAAAGCTGCCGAGGCTACATACAGAGCCCTGCCTAAAGAACAAAAAACGCAGCAGGCAGAGGATGATTTAGATAAACAAACAACAGCCATTGAAAACGCGCAAAAAGGTGTTTTGGCTTCATTCATAAAAAACCATAAAAGCTCATTGGTCAGCTTAGATGCATTGAAGACTTATGGCGGTTATTTTCCCGAAGCATCAGAGGTTGAACCCTTATTTATTGCGCTCAACGCAGATGTAAAAACAAGTGCAGCGGGTATACAATATGACAAATGGCTGCAAGGCTGGAAATTAACCGCCTTAGGTGCACAGGCTCCTCTGTTCGCACAAAACGACAAAGATGGTAATGCCGTTAGCCTTGCATC
The DNA here is from genome assembly GCA_036398535.1 of Mucilaginibacter sp. Taxonomy (GTDB): domain Bacteria; phylum Bacteroidota; class Bacteroidia; order Sphingobacteriales; family Sphingobacteriaceae; genus Mucilaginibacter. The sequence goes on from DASWOZ010000210.1 coordinate 4,607, forward strand.
TTTTAAAGGTAAATATGTGCTGGTTGATTTTTGGGCATCATGGTGCGGACCATGCCGCAGGGAGAATCCTAATATTGTAAAAACCTTTAACCAATTTAAGGACAAGAACTTTACTATTTTAGGTGTATCGCTGGATAGTAAACGTGACGCGTGGCTTAAAGGCGTTGAAGATGACAAGCTAAACTGGACACAGGTATCTGACCTTAAATATTGGAAAAACGAAGTTGCGGAATTGTATGGCGTACGGGCGATCCCCCAAAACTTTCTGTTGGACCCGAATGGAAAGATCATCGCTAAAAACTTAAATGGTAATGACCTCGCTATAAAACTTAGCCAAATTTATACCTCTTTGGGGTCGGCTGCAACAACTGCAAAAGCAGACAGCAAATAGTATAATCCGGTACAAAAGTTTTTTTGTACCGGATTATAAACAGGATAAGATGGTCGAGTGGTTAGGCAAAGGTCTGCAAAACCTTTTACGGCGGTTCAAATCCGCCTCTTATCTCAATAATTTATAGCAATACAGAAATGAAAAAAGCAGTAATCGCATTTGTTGTGATTTTCCTGACAATTGGATCTAAACTAAGCGCTCAATCCGTTGTGGCAGGTAACATTACGATTGAAAGCTATTATAAACTAAAGTGGGGCCATGCGGACGAATTTATTGCTCTGTGGAAGAAAAACCATTATCCTCTACTCAAAAAACTACTGGAAAAAGGTGACATTATCAGTATAAAAGCAGAAACACCAATCATTCACAGTGGCGAGGATACCCGCTGGGATTTTAAAGCGATCATTACTTTTAAAACGGAGCATTTAGCTTTTGATTACAGTATTACCGAACCATTTAAAAAACAACTTTTTCCAGACCTGGAGAATTATGAAAAAGCCGAACAGCGTAGGTTTGAGTTAGTTCTTGCACACTGGGATGTACCCGTTGAAACTATCAGTTTAAATTGAAATTTATAAATATGAAATCATTATCAATAAAGAGGGCAACACTATTGTTTGCGCTATCCATTTTTTCCTTAACCCAGGTATGGGCGCAATCATTTATTCCTGAAGGGCCTTGGCGGGGCGTTTTCCATAATGCGAATGGAACGGATGTACCCTTCAATTTTGAAGTAAAGGGAAAAAACGCAGCTTCGGCAAAGGTTTATCTTTTAAATGCTGAAGAAAAATTTGAAGCCGGCACTATAACCCAAAAAGGTGATTCATTATATATTCCGTTTGACCAGTTTGATAATGAGCTGGCATTTAAAATTGGCGATAAAAAACTAAGCGGCGTTTTGCGCAAAAAAGATCTTTCGGGCCGCACAACACCTGTTGATGCTACATTTGGTGAAACCTTTCGTTTTGTAGATAATGGTGAAAAACCGGGTGCAGACATTTCCGGCAAATATGATGTTTCTTTTAAATCAAGGAACGGGACAGATGAAAAAAAAGTTGGCCTGTTTAAACAAACGGGAAATAAATTATACGCAACATTTATGAGCATAACCGGCGACTCGCGCTTTTTAGAGGGTGTTGTACAGGGCAATAAATTTTACTTATCATCCTTTATCGGGAGCGGCGCCAGTTATTATACCGGGACAATTGATGCATCCGGACAATTAAACGGCACCGCTGGCGGACAACAATTTACCGCGATCAAAAATGACGCGGCGGCATTGCCCGATCCATATAAATTAACTTACTTAAAAGAAGGTTATACCGGTTTTGATTTTTCATTGCCCGATGTTAATGGCAAAAAAATATCGCTAAAAGACCCCAAGTATAAAAACAAAGTGGTTATTGTAACCATAACAGGTACCTGGTGCCCCAACTGTATTGATGAAGCAGGATTTTTGGCCCCCTGGTATAAAAAGAATAAGAGCCGCGGTGTTGAAGCAATTGGCGTACATTACGAAAGGAAAGCCGACCCCGCCTATGTTAAAAACGCGATAGAAAACTTCAAAAAACGTTACGGAATAGAATATGACGAAGTGTTTGGCGGCCTGGTAGATAAGAAGGCCGTAGCCGAATCATTCCCAGCCTTAAACACCTTCCTTTCCTTCCCTACTATTTTATTTATTGATAAAAAAGGAAACGTTGCTAAAATATATACCGGCTTTACCGGCCCGGCGACCGGTATTTATTATACCCAATTTATCAAAGAGTTTAATGATGAGGTTGATCATTTGTTAAAGGACGCGATTTAACCGAATTGTCAAAGTAGCTATTGGTGATGTTCAATAGCTATTGTCAAAATTCGGCCAGCAATCGGCTTCAATAATAAAAATTATAGTCGGGATGGCAGGATGATGATCCTACCTCTTAAAGGGTTGATTATATTGTAGTTATCAAGTTTTACTTAGGAAATGGTAACCGAATGGGTCTCATTATATTAGATGTCATTTGATCGCATTTGTGTCATTAAAGCACTTGTAACAGATAGTCAATGAACTCGTTATACAAATATAATGAATGTTTTGCAATTAAAAAAGCTTAATATTTAGGATGATGGGGCTTCATCTGCAAAATTGTAGCATTATTAAAAAACCGCCTCACATTTCTGTAGGACGGCTTATTTGTTTATTCTTTGGGTATAAAGCCAATTAGCTTATTTCTTTAAATCCGGCAACCCATTTAAGCCGTTTTTACGTAAAAACGCTTTGGCCTCTTCTAATTTCTTTACAACAAATGGATCGTTTCCATGATCTTTAACTTTATCGCTAACGATAGCGTTGCCATAATAACCTTTTTCATTAACGGTTGCTTTTTTAACTGCTGGCATAATCACTCCTTTCTTTATCTCAAAATTACTCATTTATTTTCTTTTCACCAAAAACGCTTCATAATTGACATTGCTTTGAAACGCCTGCCATGAACCATCCTCGAAACCTAATACAACAAAATCTATGCTAATTTCATTCCATAAGCTTGTAATGCCCATTTGATAAAGCCTGGTTCTTGCCGGTGTGCTACCTGTGGCAAATATATAATGGTTGCCATAATTATTGGTAAAATCAAAGATCGTGTTGGCTACAGTAGCAAGTACCCTATCCCTGTCATTATTGTTACTCACTACAGCATCATCAATCATATCTGTACCGTCAGTAATATCTCCAAAGGCTAAATTGTATATGACAGGCTCATTGTTCATCAGGGAAAAACGCACACCCTTTTTAATTCGTCCTTTCGGGCCATCACTATAAAACTCGTAGTTATTAAAGTTATTATTGGCAAGGTAAGGGTAACGTTCTAAATTCATCCTATTGAAATGCTGAAGTGGTTATTTATTACTGGCGTTCAAACTTAGTAATTTTCTAATTATTGTATTCATTACCAGGTGTGCTATCTGTGAAATCAAGGGAATGAACGTAAAAACTGATCGCCTGATTGATGTTAAAGCTTTGGCCGTGTGCCGGGCTGTGCGGCTTTAACATCAATCCGGCGACTGGCCGGGCGCACTGGCCAAAGTTAGTTGCCGGAATTGGGTTTTCCCGGCCTGGTTTGCACAGGCCCTAATAGAAACAGCCCACTAAGTGCTTGTTGCTATTGTTTTTTGCGTTTTTGTTTGCCTGCTATTTGGGTTTTCGCTTTTAATTCTTTTAGCTTTTTATCTGCCAACTTACTTTCCTCCGATGCTTGTTTCGCTTCAAACGCCGCTTCTGACATGGTTTGTTGCTCATCAATGTTAGACTTTGCCTTTTTAATCAGGAAGTCGGCGTTGCTGATATAAGCGGTATCAATATATTTTGCCACATTGGGATAAAAACCCCGTAGGATTAGGAATTTGTTTGTTTCATCAGCCCTGCGGCTGTTTTCAATCCATAAGCTTATGGAGACGGCAAGCATAATGGCAACCGCAAGCCCTAACCCTAAAATTGTCCTGATGACAAATTTTGCTTTCGTATCAAACTGAACATTATATTTAATGGGTATTTCTTTAGGTATGGCATTTATCTTTTCATCAAACCCGTTAAGTTGTTTATCAAAACGCTCTAACTGCTTGGTGTTTTCCAGCGTTTGCATTTCGGCTGTTTCTGTTACCTTACTTTCCAATTCCTTAACTTTTGATGGCAGGCCGCTTAAACCAAGTTCCTCAATTTTGGATTGTCTTTTTTCAAGGTCTGTAACCTTTTTAGCCATACTATCTATGATCTCTTGCTGCATGTTATTTTCTTCGTGCGTTCCCATGTCTTAATAATTTTGTTGTTCATTAATTTTGTTATTTATTACCTGCTAATGCCTTGGCTTTGGTCTTGATCGTTATCCTGACCCTTTCTTTTTTTCCTGCGGTAGGGATCAGGTTCCGGTTCAGGTGTAATGATTGGAATGCGGCCAAACAAATCAATTACGGACTTGTGGCGGGATTGCTCTTTAACTGGCTCCCTGCTTATCACTTCCCTAAGCTGCTGCGCTAAGGTTGGGCGGTTTTGCTCTACTTGTTTCTGCTGCGCCTGCTGCTCGATCTGCTTGCTTAACCTGCCATAGCTTAAACTACGGTCAATCTCCGATCCTTTGAACTTATAGTCGCCTTTACTGAAACTGATACCCTGTTTCTCCAATGTGCCGCTTTTGTATTTGAACTGCATGCCGATACCCTGCTTTAGCAGTTGCTGTTTAAGCTCTTGCATACTGGTGACCTTTTGACTTACCCGTTTAATGGTATCGTATAACTCATATTTAAGCTTGTCGATACCCTTTAATTGCGGTCGGTTAACTTTTTCCTTACCCTGCCCGATGTGCATACCATGTTTTAGGGTTAGCACTTTACTGATCTTCATATTTTTCAGATGCTGGAAACTATCAGGAATGGTTTTACCCTCATTATTGACCCTATTATAAACGATATGGATATGCGGGTGCGCCCGGTCTGTGTGCTTAACGATCAGTAGCTGTGTGTCCTGTATTTTCATTCTTTGCAGGTACTCTTTGGAAATGCTGACCATTTTCTCATCGTTTAACTTGTCCTTATCATCGGGGCTCCAGCTTAAAGAGATATGTCCTACAGCCTGACCTAAGCCGGGATTCATTTTGCGCTGCATGTTAAAGTCGGCAATGGTGTGCGCTATCTTGTCGATGCGCACGCCATCCGCATAAAGTATGGCCGCCTCCTTTTTCAGAACGTTATACTCAATGCAGCCGCCAAAGCTTCTGCCGGGTTTAGGTATCTTGCCGATCATCGCTATTAAAGTATTTTAATGCCTGGTCTATTTCTATCAGCAGGCTTCCGCATTTAATGGCAATCGTTAAGATGCCATCCCGGTGAGCCAGCTTAGTTAACTGGTTCAGGTTGTTAGCCATGCCTGTTAACATTCGCATGATCTGTAAATCCTCCGGCTTTAAACGTGCCACTACTTTGGCGGCTCTTGCCGCCGCCCTTATCCAGTCGCTTAATCGCATACCTGCATCCTTTGCTTTTCCTGCAATCAAAAAATGCTCGGTAGCCGTTAGCCTGACTTTTACATGCGTTTCACGCCTGACCCTGATTTTTGGCCTGCCGCCTTTGTGTTTTGGTCTATCGGTTTTAACCGATATTTTTTCGTTCGTTTCCATAAGTCTCACGCTGTCTTTATTCCATCACTTTTTTAATTTTCCTTTTTGCAACCATCGGGAGCAAAAAGCAAGTTTGCCGTTCAG
>DASWOZ010000211.1:0-6254 GCA_036398535.1 Mucilaginibacter sp.
CCGCAAGCTCTGTAAATTTGGCCCATATTTTTGGGGTAGAACCACCCCCGCCAATAATAATTAATGAACCTTTTTCAGGCCCGTGCCTGGTAGTTGACTTTTTCACCGTAATTGGTGACTGCTGCCCAAAAGATACGGAATAGCTCATCGCGGCCAGGAGCAGGGAAAGAATGAAGTTTTTTTTCATAATGTTTGTGTTTGATTAATATTTATAAGGCGTTATTTTTATTGATAGCCGGGATTTTGCACCATATTGGGGTTAGCCTGGGTTTCAATAATAGGTATGGGTAACAATCTTCTGAAATCCGTAGTTAATACAGGGGTGTAGGTAGGATAACTATAAGGTTCTGCCGGGCGGTTTATTACCTGGTTTAATCTTTTTAAATCAAAAAGCCGTAGCCCTTCAAAGCACAACTCTTTTCTTCTTTCGTTTATAATATCAGCCTGTAATTGTGCCCCGGTTGATGTATATCCTGCAAATGACGGATCACGAAGTTTAGCCAATTGATTTAAATAAATCAGCGCGCTTGGCTCATTACCCGTTTTTGCATAGCCCTCTGCCAGGGTCAGTATGACCTCTGCATAGCGGATAATTTTAATCTCATCCGGGTCTGCATTCAAATAATTAGAATATTTATTTACTACAAAGGCAGGAAAGCCATTGCCTTTACGTATTCCATTTAATATCAGGTTACGCCGTATATCGGTGGCTGTATAGGAAGTATATAGTGATGTTGTACATAACATCTCGCCATTACTTGACTGGTAGTATAAGCCAGCCATACCTGTTGAGTTACTGGTAACACTATTATTAAATTCAAATATGGTTTCCAGCTTGCTGCTATTACCGGCGTTGCTCGCCCAATATGCGGCAAATGCGCTTGGAGTAGCAGCCAATGTGTATCCGCCATTTTTTACAACATCTAAAGCCGCAACAACTGCGTTTGCATAGTCGCCCTTGTATAAATATGCTCTTGCCTCAATAGCCCTTGCTGCATATTTGGCAATGTAATTTGAGCTTGTGTTGTGATAAGTGGCGGCAATAGCCGAATTAGGCATTAAAGCAAAAGCGCTATCTAAATCAATAATTATACGTGCATAAACTTCAGCAACCGTATTTCTGGCCGGTTTTAAATAAGGCCCGGTGGCGTAGGTTGGTTTGGTAACAATGGGCACACCTAACGCACTTGTGCTTACGGTAGCAGGCGTAGCAAAATAGTTAACCAGCGTTAAATAAGTTAAGGCGCGCATGGTATAAGCTTCGCCCCTTAGTTGGTCTATCGTACTGCTGCTCGGCAAACCAGCATTAATTATCCGGTTAGCTTGCAAAATAGTGTTATAACCTTGTGTCCAGATGCCGCTTGCCTCTCCGTTGCTTGAGATAAAGGAGTAATTACTTTCCTGTATCAATTGCCCGTAATTAGATGAACTCACAAAAACATTATCCGCCAGTTCGTCACCCAGTATAGGTACATATTCACCAAATAAAGAAGTATTTCTCGCTGCATAGTACATACCATTTACTGCATCGGTCATGTCATTAGGTGTCTTAATTGCAGTTGCTGCCGGAACCGCTGTTGACGGAACCTGGCTTAAAAAACTTTTTTTGCAGGATGAATTAATAATTGCAACTGCCAACACAATATAAAATATTTTTCTGTTTTTCATTTTCTTTATTTATTAAAATCCAACATTTAATCCTAAAGTATATGTTCTGAACGCCGGGATAGTAACCGCACCTGATTCCGGATCAAATGGCAATCTGTTGTCGTAAGTTTTGGTCCATAAATTGGTTCCGCGTGCATATAAATACAGTTTACTGATACCGGCCATATTCTTTAATATGCCAAGCTTTTTGAAATCGTAACCTAGTGTGGCGTTTTTTAAGCGGATAAATGAACCGTTATAAATGAATCGGGATGAATATGCAGAGGAGCTGCTTTGTGTACCCGTTCCGCCGCCTGCTATGTACTTAGGTACATCAGTAATTTGTCCCGGTGTAGTCCAGCGGTTGGTAAACTCTCTTTGGTATTTGTTGAAGGTATAATAGGAGCCGTCATAAAAACGGGTAGACCAATAATCAGCCACGTAATTTCCAAAGTTATAGTAAAAGTCTATACCCAAACTAATGCCTTTGTAATTAAATGTGTTATTAAAGCCGCCAAAAAACTTTGGGGTAGCTGTTTTGTAAGGCTCTTTTGTAGCCTTAGAATAATCATTAGTTGTTTGAGTTTTTGTATTATTGGTATACCATAATGCCTCGCCATTAGCGGGGTTAACACCTGCATATAGTGGTGTATAATAAGTATGATAATCATAACCCACCTGTAAATAGTAATTACCATTAGCGCCTGCAGAGTTGGCTAACTCTGTGATTTTATTTTTATTAACGGCTATATTGAAGCTACTGGTCCAGGTGAATGAACTGGTTTTAATTGCTATGCCTTTAACCGCCAGTTCGTATCCTGTATTTTGCATAGAACCAACGTTGGCGTATTGTACATTGTTAAAGCCGGTTGTTCCTGAAATAGGTACCTGTTGTATCAGTCCGTCTATCAGGTCCCTGTAATAATCGGCAGTAAAGGTTAACCTGTCATTAAAAAAGCCTATGTCTGTACCAATGTCAAACTTCTTTGCCGATTCCCAGGTCAAATCGGGGTTGCCAACAATATTATAATTTTGGCCATTCCCGGTTGTATAATTTACCCCATACGAAGACAACGGCTGCGCGCTATAAGCGCCAATGCCCTGGGCATTCCCTGTTTTACCATAAGACAACCGGAGTTTAGCGCTCGAGAATATTTTTTGTTTTTTAAAGAAATCCTGGCCGTCAATACTCCACGCACCACCCAGTGACCAAAAACTGCCATAACGATTATTGGCACCAAAAACGGATGATCCGTCCCTTCTGAAAGAGCCGCTTATTGAATATAGGTTTTTATAATTGCTGCTTACCCTGGCATATAATGAATTAAAACTTATATTAGTTTCGTCAGATTTTGCACTGGTTGCTGTCGCTGCATTTGACAATGCATTAAGCGAGGTTTGGGTTAGCGGAAAACCAATACCCGCCGCGCTTAAAGTATATTCTTCTGATTTTTGGGCCTCATAACCAACCGCGGCAGTAATATAAAAATCCTGCATGCTCGGAATATCATAGCGGTAATCTAACTGATTACGGGCTAATAGATTGAAGTAACGGGTATAATCCTCATTAGCCTGCCCGTTAGAACTTTGCGCATCGCCCAAAACAGGATTCTCAAATTGCGACTCGGTTATGCTATTATAGTCAACACTTACATAACTGCTAAACTTTAACTGATCCCAGATGTTCCAGTTTAGCGTGGTGTTAAACAATATCCTGGTTTGTGACAAAGCGTGCTTATCATGCGCTGCTATCCATAAAGGATTATAATGCGCAGGAAAGCCAAGGTTACCTGTACTGCTTGAGTTGATGCTGCCATCAGGATTATAAGCTAACTGAAACGGACGCAATATTTCTGATGCAAATACCGGGTTTGCCCATGAACCCACCGAACCAACCGGTGTATTTTGATACACATTTGAAATATTTATCCCCGAAACAAAACCAATTCTTTTACTAATTTTTTGATCAATATTAAATAAAGTATTAACCCTTTGTAAATTGGAATTGAGTGTTGTCGCATCTTGTTTAAAATAACCTGCTGATGTAAATATTTTGGTATTTTCATTACCGGCCCTTACAGAAACATTGTATTGCTGCTGATCGCCGTTTTTGTGAACCAGGTCTTGCCAGTTATTACTTTGGCCGCTATAAAGGCCATAGCTGGTTGCTAAAGCTGTAACTTGTGCAGGGGTATTGCCCGCATTAGTTACACCTTCAATAAATAAAGTGGCAAATTGCGACGCGTTTAAAGGCTGGCCCGCTGCCGGCAGCGGAATATTAACCGTTGAGCCTATTTCTGTAGAAAATTCAACCTGCGCTTTCCCGGCTTTGCCTTTTTTGGTAGTAATAACAATTACACCGTTTGATCCGCGTGAACCATATATGGCAGTAGCCGAAGCATCCTTTAATACGGTAATACTTTCTATATCGTCCTCATTTATACCCGATAAAACATTTGATGAAGTACCGTTAGAACCTGTGAGCCTGGCAAGGTCACCACCGTTACCTGTATTAACAATCATACCATCAATAACATATAACGGATTTGAGTTTAAAGCAGTTGAGCCTACACCGCGTATTTGCACCTGGGCAGCTGCACCCGGCTGTCCGCTTGTAAGCGCAATGTTTACCCCGGCAGCTTCACCTTGTAAAGCCGCGAGTGGTGTTGAAAACGGCTTATTCTCATTTTCAGCACCGCTAATGGTTGAGGCTGAACCGGTATATGATTTTTTTGACTGTGTAAAATAACCATCTGTTACCTGTACTTCAGCCAGCTGTTTAGTATCTGAAGTTAATTTTACAGAATAAGTATTGCTGCCAGTAAGAGTAACATGCTGAGGTGCATAACCAATAAATGTAAAATCCAGCCCGGTACTGTTGGCAGGTATATTTAATATATATTTTCCGTCACCGTCAGTTAAGGTGCCAATTTTAGTACCCTGAATTTTCACGGTTACACCAGGTAAGGGCTGACCATCATCGGCACCCGTTACTGTACCTGCTATCTTCCGGTTTTGCGCCATAACACTATTTAAAGTAAACAGACTAAAAAGAATTAGTAGGTGTATATATTTCTTCATTTTATAATAGTTAATGATTAATAAATAAGACAATTTTTAAAAGTCAGCACAAGGGGGTGCCAATACTTAAAGTTTCCCTTATGCATGATGCTACTTTTAATAAATTTATTGGGATATGATGCTACCGTACAGTATACACCAAAGTGTCAAAAACGAAGAGCCCGCTTTAACAGGGTAATTTTTTGGTAATATATATTTTCATATATTTGGTGGTTTTACTTTAATAAAATATTGTTAATTAAAACTCCAATGAAAATCAGATTGTGATTTGCCGTTACTAAGCTGATTAATCATTTTATCAACCGGCGAGGCTTCCTTGCCGGTTGTCTTTTTTTTAAAAGTATTTCACATTTTTTCCTGTAATCTTTTTAATTAGCCATATACAAACTGCAATTGTATAATTTTTATAGTTATTACATATTAGTATTGGTATACTGCAAGAAACCTAAAACCCGGAGTTGTTATTTTATTATTTAAATATTTTTTGCTGTAAACCAATTAAACTCATAAAATTTAGCCCATTAATAAGTAATTAATCTTAATTAAAAGCCCCTTTTGTAAATATAAATCATATTCATCAATCTTTATTATCAACAATTGTGATGACTTATCAAAAATAGATATGATTAATTACTATTTTCATCATAAAATATCAATAATATTAACTTATTACTAATAAAAACACGCCAAAAGCTATTTATTTTAGGCAAATTTCCATAGCTTAGTAAAATAAGTATGCATGTCGCATAAATAAACATGGTAATTGTTTGTATTTATATAATCTAAGAATTTTCTTAACCGGGGATCAAAAACTTAATTACGGCACAAATATATAATAAGTTATATAATGTCTATAGTTTTAATAGATTTTTATCTTAAATTACAAGCAGGAATAATTGATGTTTGTTAATTGCTTACCTGATAATAGTTACATAAATTGCTTGGCTTTGGAATTAGCCTGTTAGCATACCGAATATAGCTTGGAAAATGATTAACTACCTGTGAATAATGTTTAATTATATTTTCTTAAAACCTGCCAATGTTATCACTTAGCCATCAAGTATTCTTTGAGGTTGCTACTCAGCTGAGCTTTTCAAAAGCTGCAAGGATTTTATTTATAAGCCAACCAGCTATTAGCCGGCACATTAAAATGCTGGAAGAACATTATAGTTTGGCACTATTTGAGCGTAAGGGAAACAGCATTTACCTTACCCCAATGGGCAAGAAGATCTATGATTATTTAGTACAGGCCCGGGAAATACAAAGAAAAATTGAATATGAGGTAAGTATTGCTAAATCTCAATCAGAAGCCGAAGGCAACTTAAAGTTTGGTGCCAGTACAACAGTATCCCTTTATATTATCCCCAGAATTTTATCCGAATTTCATAAAACCGTACCTAAAATTGAGATTCAGGTTGTTAACAGAAACACAGAAAACATTACCAACGCCTTATTAAATAAGCAAATTGACTTGGCTATTGTTGAAGTTGAAAAAAAACTTAATAACGTTCAATATGAATACTTTA
>DASWOZ010000212.1:0-2680 GCA_036398535.1 Mucilaginibacter sp.
TTGAAACAGATTTATGAACCATTTGGTGCCGGTTTTGCAGATTGGGGCGGTATTGAAGAGGCTGAAAATAATCTTTGGCAAAAACAATTACATATTTTCGAAATCCCTTTTTATTACATTGAATATGGTATGGCGCAGTTAGGCGCTATTGCCGTTTGGAAAAATTATAAGGAAAATCCGGAGAAAGCGTTACAGCAATATTTGGCTGCTTTAAAACTGGGCTATACCAAAACCATCAAAGAAATTTACGAAACCGCAGGTATTAAATTTGATTTTAGCGCCGGATATGTAAAAGAACTGGCCGCGTTTGTAAAAGCCGAAATAGAAAAGTTATAATACCGAAATACTTACGAAGGTTTTAAACATCGTAAGTATTTCATTAGCAGCTTTCTTACCATTCAAAAAACGACACCAACAACACCTGCCAAAACTTATATCGTTTTACAATGTTCAAAGCTTATGAAAAAATTATTCATAAGCTTTGCATTATTTGCCATTGCTACAACAGGTTTTAGCCAGGTACTAAAACCTGTAAAAATAGATAGTTTGGTTACGGTATCATTACCAACCGACTATCAAAAGAAAGATACATTAGGTCAGCAGATATATTCGGCAAACGGATTAGTTGGATTTTTTGAGGTGATTAAAGCCGCCAATGTAAAGAATACTGCTCCGTTAAAAAATCAAAAAGATCTTAATAAAGTATTTAACGAGTATATAAAAACTATACTGGCCCAATCTAACAAAGGTACTACTAAAGATGTTCGTGATACCATTATAGGCACTTTAAAGGCTAAACTATTTACACTGGTGAGTGAAGATAATACCAGCCAGGTGCAGTTGAGAAACATGGTACTCATTTATACAACCGAAGCGACTTATACCTTTGAGTATACCTATCCGGAATTTAGAAAGGATTTGATCAAAGATGAATATAAGGTTTTTATTAGTTCCATAAAATTTGCGCCCAACCTGCAACGGAATGACCAGTACTTATTTAACGCAAAAGGAGGAATGACCATACTTGCTAAAATGGCCCTGCTTAGCAGCATACTGCTGATAGTTATTATTATAATTGCAGTAGTTAGAAGAAAGAAAAAGCGTAATAAAAGAAAAAGATAAGCTGTTTGGCCTTATGAAGTTTTAAAAAACTTCGTAAGGCTTTCATTAGTCTTTCAACTTTTCTTTAGCAGGCCCCTATTCCATTTAGCGGTATGTAAAAACTGTTTGCTGTCAATCCATTTTAGCCAAAACACAGTCACAATTACGCCCAATCCCGACCCGATAGTTACGTCTTCAAAAAAGTGCTGGCTTAAGTACATACGCGAGTAGCCTACACAAACCGCAACCAATAGAAGCAATAGTCCCCAACTTTTATTTTTCAACAAATACAAGATGACGATAGCTGTTGAAAATGCGGTAACGGTATGCCCGGATGGAAAGCTATGAAAACTTAACTGCTCGGTGCCCTTAACAAAATAAATACCCTTTAGCCTATTGGCAAAGTACAGCTTAGGGCGTGGCGCTTTAACCATAAATTTAACTATCTGCGCAAATATTAAACCCGTCATTACATAGCTGCTGGCCAACAAAAATGCCTTGCGATAACTAAACAAAAGCATTATGGCCGATATGGCTACGGTTGTCCACCCGTTGCCAATATCTGTTACATAAGGGGCAACCACATCCTGCCAATTGGTATGGCGACTGTTCACTGCAAAGTAGATCTCATCTTTGGTGAAGTTTAATTTAATAAACAAACAAATACAAGCCAGTATCACATAAGGTATCAAAAAGTATCTTAACCCGTATAAAATGTCTTTTATTCCTATATTCATGGTGCAAAGTAAGCATAACGCAAATGATTGCAAAAAATTGGTTATGTTTGGTTTTAGCCAAAATATTGAATTGAATGTCTAAAAGTATATTTCGCAAAAAATCTATTAATAAAATATTAGCTGACGTTGCCAGCGGCTTTACCGACAGCGAACACACTGTAACTGCACCCCACCTAAAAAAAGAGCTAACCGTACGTGACCTTACCCTGATGGGTATTGCCGCCATAGTGGGCGCGGGTATATTTTCTACCATTGGGATAGCATCATTTAATGGGGGGCCGGGTGTTACCCTGTTATTTATTATTACGGCTATTACTTGCGGATTTTCGGCTCTTTGTTATGCTGAGTTTGCCTCGCGCATCCCGGTTGCAGGCAGCGCCTATACTTATGCGTATGCCTCTTTTGGTGAATTAATTGCCTGGATAATTGGCTGGGACCTATTAATGGAATATGCCATAGGCAATATTGCCGTAGCCATATCATGGAGCACCTATTTTGTAAACCTGCTGGAGGGTTTTAAAATACATATCCCCGATTATTTGACGATGGATTATTTTTCGGCATTTAAGGCACATGAGCAGGTACAACAGTTAACCACAAATGGCCATTTGGCTGATATTACCGACACCCTGAAAGCAGGGGCTTTAGCATGGAATACAGCCCCGGGCTTTGCCAATTTTAAGCTAATTGCCAATATACCGGCCCTGGTTATTGTAGTTGCTATAACTTACTTAGTATATGTAGGTATCCGTGAAACCAAGAAGGCTACCAATGCCATGGTTTATTTAAAACTGGCTATTGTATTAGCGGTTATCGTCATCGGCTTTTTTTATGTTACCCCT
>DASWOZ010000213.1:0-11191 GCA_036398535.1 Mucilaginibacter sp.
GTTGCGCCTGCCGCCTCATACCACCAATGCACTTTTTTGCCGCCTATGTTGGTGTAATTGATCTCCGCGAAATCATGATCTTCCGAAGCCATCCAATAAACAGGTACAAAGTTTTTATCAGGAAATTGTGTCTTTAGCTCTCTTGCCAGTTTAATGGCGGTTACTATTTTGTAGATGAAATATAACGGACCGGCAAATATATTCAACTGGTGGCCGGTAGTAATTGTATAGGTATTCTCAGCTTTAAGCGACAGGATGTTTTGGTTTACCAAATCCGAAATCGAAAATCCGGAATCCGAAATCCGGGAATATTGCTCAGTTAAAATAGTAGCTAAGTTCTCACGGTCAGCAACAACTTTTTTGTCGGCTAATAGTTCAGCGAATCCCTTTAGATCAGGTCGGTAACTATAAAATGGCTTTAATTGAGGAACATTATCGATATAATCGACAACTGTTTGGGAGAAAAATCCCGTTTCTTTATAGCTTATACAGGCAACATCCATTGGGCCAAATGTAAAACCATTAACCTGAATTACACAATGGCTTTATATTATTTTACAATATGTCCATAAAGATCAAAATCTTCGGCGGTATCTATCTGCACATTAACAAAGCTGCCAACGGTAGCATAATCAATATTGGCATCAATTAAAACTTCGTTATCCACCTCGGGCGAATCAAATTCAGTACGGCCAACAAAGTAAGCGCCATCCTTTTTATCTATCAATACTTTAAAAGTATGGCCAATTTTTTCCTGGTTCTTATCGAAAGAAATGCCTTGCTGTATTTCCATGATAGCATCGGCACGTTGTTGCTTAACCTCTTCGGGCACGTCATCAATTAACTGGTGCGCATGTGTTTTCTCCTCGTGCGAGTAAGTGAAGCAACCCAGGCGGTCAAACTTAGTATCCTCTACCCAGCGTTTCATTTCTTCAAAATCCTGTTCAGTTTCGCCTGGATAACCGGTAATTAATGTGGTACGCATAGCAATGCCGGGCACTTTATCACGTATCTCATTCACTACGTCAATAGTTTTTTGCTTGGTAATACCACGGCGCATGGATTTTAGCATATTGTCGGTAATATGCTGTAACGGCATATCCATATACTTGCAAATATTTTCGCGCTCGTTCATCACGTCCAAAATTTCCATCGGGAAACCCGAAGGATAGGCGTATTGCAGCCTGATCCACTCAATGCCGTTAACATCAGATAAACGGCGAAGCAATTCATCTAAATTACGTTTGCCATACAGGTCAAGGCCATAATAGGTCAAATCCTGGGCAATAAGTATTAATTCTTTAGTGCCGTTTTTAGCTAACTTTTGCGCGTCTTTTACCAAGTCATCAATCGGGCTGCTTACGTGCTTGCCGCGCATCAGCGGGATAGCGCAAAAAGAGCATGGGCGGTTACAGCCTTCGGCAATTTTAAAATAAGCAAAATGCGATGGGGTTGTTAATAGGCGTTCGCCTATTAGCTCGTGCTTATAATCGGCACCTATAGAGTGCAATAAATTTTGAAGATCATTAGTGCCAAAGTAGGCATCCACATTGGTGATCTCGGCTTCCAGCTCCGGTTTGTAGCGTTCAGATAAGCATCCGGTAACAATAACTTTCCCAACCTTGCCCTGTTCTTTTAACTCGCTGTATTGTAAAATAGTATCGATGGATTCCTGCTTGGCATTATCAATAAACCCGCAGGTATTAATTACAATAATATCATCACGGCCAACTTTATCAGCCTCATGCACCACATCAAAATGATTACCCTTAAGCTGACCCATTAGAATTTCTGAATCATAGATATTCTTAGAGCACCCCAACGTGACTACATTTACACGTGGTTTACTTTTTATTGTTGGTTGGATTATTGTTTTCGTCCGCATTATCTATTTAAGTGTCATTGCGAGGAACGAAGCAATCTCTGAACTTTGCAAGTGGGAATTACTTGTGTAGAGATTGCTTCGTTCTTCGCAATGACGGCATTTTAGTTTTGTTTGTTATTGTTTGAATAGTGAATTCACGAACGACTGCCTGTCAAACAATTGCAGATCATTCATACCTTCACCCACACCTATATATTTTACTGGTATTTTAAACTGGTCAGATATTCCTATTACTACACCGCCCTTTGCTGTACCATCCAGTTTAGTTAAGGCTAAAGCATTAACCGCCGTTGCTTCGGTAAACTGCTTGCACTGCTCAATGGCGTTTTGCCCGGTTGAGGCATCCAGTACCAGCAAAATTTCATGCGGTGCCCCCGGTACTACCTTTTCCATCACGTTTTTAAT
This sequence comes from Mucilaginibacter sp., assembly GCA_036398535.1. Classification (GTDB taxonomy): domain Bacteria; phylum Bacteroidota; class Bacteroidia; order Sphingobacteriales; family Sphingobacteriaceae; genus Mucilaginibacter. Next base: position 2,291 of record DASWOZ010000213.1, read on the forward strand.
TTTGGTGAGCTCGTTCATCAGGCCTACCTTATTATGTAAACGCCCGGCAGTATCAATAATTACCACATCGTCCTGGTTAGCAACCGCCGATTTTAAAGTATCAAAAGCAACAGATGCCGGGTCTGACCCCATAGCTTGTGCCACCACTTTTACCCCAACACGTTCGCCCCATAATTTTATCTGGTCAACTGCTGCTGCACGAAAAGTATCGGCCGCACCTAACACTACCTGGTTGCCCGCCTGCTTTAATTTATAAGCCAGCTTGCCAATAGTAGTAGTTTTACCCACGCCGTTTACGCCAACTACCATTATTACATAAGGCTTGTGGGTGCCATATTCAAAATTCGAAAAATCATTACTGTTATTTTCTGCAAGCAGTAGTTGTATCTCCTCACGCAGTAAGGCATTCAGTTCAGATGTGCCTACATATTTATCACGTGCTACCCTTGCCTGTATGCGCTCAATGATCTTTAAGGTGGTGGTTACACCAACGTCTGATGTTACCAATACCTCTTCCAACTCATCCAGCACGTCATCATCAACGGTTGATTTACCGGCTATTACTTTAGATATTTTTGAGAAAAAATTATCTTTGGTTTTTTCTAAACCAGAATCCAGCACCTCTTGTTCCTGAGGCGTACTTTCTTTTTTCTTGAAGAAATCAAATAATCCCATTGGTTAATGTGCAGATGTGTTGATATGCAAATGTGCAGATAATAATTTCTGTACTATAATATTGGCCGAACTATGATTTATGGATTACATTAATGCTATCCTTTAATCCTCAAAAATCTTATGAATCTTAGTTCAGACAATATAAAAAAAGCCCTCTCGTTATCAACAAGATGGCTTTAATATTATATAAGGTAACTACCGGTTATAATTTTCCGGCAATCGCGTCCTTAACAAAATCGTTAGCTACGATTTGTGTTTTAAATGAGTAAGCACCTGTTTTAGGCGATTTAGTCATGGTGATTACTTTTGAAAAATCTTTGCCTTTACCGGCTACTTTCAGGGTTGCAACTACTTTCTTTGCCATTGTCTTATTTGTTGTAAGTTGTAAGTTAGTGGTTGTAAGTTGATTAAATCATGCAACTGGCAACATTTAACTTGCAACTAAAATTACTTAATTTCTTTGTGAACAGTTACTTTTCTTAAAACCGGGTTAAATTTCTTCAATTCCAGTCTTTCGGTTGTATTCTTTTTGTTCTTAGTGGTAATGTAACGTGACATACCAGGCATACCGCTTGTTTTATGCTCGGTGCACTCTAAAATTACCTGAACTCTATTACCTTTCTTAGCCATCTTCTTTTTATGTTATGAGTGATGAGTTTGTAAGTTTGAGTATCATAACCCCCTACCTGCCAACTCAAAACTGAGTACTGGATACTATTAAATGTATCCTTTTTTTACAAATTTATTGATACAGGCAGTGATGCCGTTTTTGCTGATAGTTTTAACAGCAGATGTAGATACCTTTAAGGTTATCCATTTATCTTCCTCAGGAATATAAAACTTTTTAAGCTTTAAGTTTGGATGAAACCTGCGTTTAGTTTTACGGTTTGAGTTAGAAACGTTGTTCCCAACTATTGACGTTTTTCCTGTTAGATCACAAATTCTTGACATGACAAATAATTTTATTATTCCCCTTTTTCTTAAAGAGTTTGCAAATATCAGGATTTTAAGTCAAATAGGCAATACCAATTTAATTATTTTTTCAATTAGTTTTTATACCGAGCATATTTACAAAAATTGTAATTTACGCCACCATTTTAACCGGTTATGAAAATTACATCATTTGAACAGTATCAGCAGGTTTATCAGCACAGTGTAGAACAGCCCGAGCAGTTTTGGGAAGGTATTGCCAATAACTTTTTATGGAAAAAAAAGTGGGATAAAGTGCTGGAATGGAACTTTAAGGAGCCCAATATTAAATGGTTTCAGGGTGCTACATTAAACATAACCGAAAATTGTATTGATCGCCACCTGGATACTATGGGCGATAAGCCGGCTATTATATGGGAACCTAATGATCCAAAAGAGCAGCATCTTACTATAACTTATCGCCAGTTGTATGAAAAAGTTTGCCAGTTTGCGCATGTATTAAAAAATAATGGCGCTAAAAAAGGCGACCGGATTTGTATCTACATGCCTATGGTGCCTGAACTGGCCATAGCTATGTTGGCCTGTGCAAGGATAGGTGCAATCCACTCGGTGGTATTTGGCGGTTATTCTGCGCAATCCATAGCCGACAGGATTCAGGATGCGCAATGTAACATAGTTATAACCGCCGATGGCGGCTTTAGGGGTAATAAAGATATTCCATTAAAAGCTATCATGGACGAGGCATTGGTAAGCTGCCCGTCAATTAAAAAAGCTATTGTACTAAAGCGTACCGGTGTGCCTGTTACGATGGTTACTGACCGGGATGTTTGGTGGGAAGATGAAATTAAAAAAGTAGAAGCGCAAGGAAACCCTGATTTCCCGGCCGAAGAAATGGACGCCGAAGATATGCTGTTCATCTTATATACATCCGGCTCAACTGGTAAACCCAAAGGTGTGGTTCACACCTGCGGCGGGTATATGGTTTATACCGGCTATACTTTTGCCAACGCCTTTCAATATGAACCCGGCGAAGTCTATTTCTGCACGGCAGATCTGGGCTGGATAACCGGGCACTCTTATATCGCATATGGCCCGTTATCGCAAGGGGCTACTACCCTAATGTTTGAGGGTATTCCAACCTGGCCGGATGCCGGGCGGTTATGGGATGTAGTAGACAAACATAAAGTAAGTATACTATACACAGCGCCAACCGCTATTCGCTCGTTAATGAGTTTTGGTGATGAAATATTGAAAGATAAAGATCTGAGCTCGTTGAAAAAACTGGGCTCGGTAGGCGAACCTTTAAATGAAGAAGCCTGGCATTGGTTTGATGAAAAAATAGGCCGCGGTAAGTGTCCAATTGTTGACACTTGGTGGCAAACAGAAACCGGTGGTTTTATGATATCGCCCATTGCAAACGTTACCCCGCTTAAACCAGCATATGCCACTTTGCCGCTACCGGGTGTACAGCCCATTTTGGTTGATGAAAATGGTAAAGAGATAATAGGAAATGGTGTAAGCGGTAACCTATGTATCAGGTTTCCGTGGCCGGGCATATTACGTACTACTTACGGCGACCATGAACGTTGCCGCACTACTTATTTCGCTACTTACCACAATTTGTACTTTACAGGCGATGGCTGTATGCGCGATGAGGAGGGATATTATAGAATTACCGGGCGGGTGGATGACGTGTTAAATGTATCGGGCCACCGTATTGGCACTGCTGAGGTAGAGAGTGCTATCAATATGCATAACATTGTTGTAGAATCTGCCATAGTAGGTTATCCGCATGATATTAAGGGGCAGGCAATTTATGCTTTTGTGGTAGCACCAAATAAAACGGGCGACGATGAGCTTATCCGGAAGGAAATAATGGCAACCGTATCACACATTATTGGTGCCATAGCCAGGCCGGATAAAATTCAGTTTGTAAGCGGTTTGCCAAAAACACGTTCAGGGAAGATTATGCGCCGTATTTTAAGGAAAATTGCCGAGGGTGATACTTCAAATTTAGGCGATACCTCTACTTTATTGGATCCGGCCGTGGTTGATGAGATAAAGACAGGGGCTTTATAAAAGGCCAAAGTAAAATAACCTATCTTTAATTTAAAACACGATAGTAAATGGAAAATAAGGATGTTCGCTGGAAACAACGGTTTCAAAACTTTGAAAGAGCATACTTGTTTTTTTAAGACTACTGTTGACAAAGCAACTTATACACCTATTGAAGTAGGAGTGTTAGTACAGGCTTTTGAATTTACATTTGAATTAGGCTGGAAAACGATTAAGGATTTTTTATATGAACAAGGCCTGAACACAAGCTATCCGCGTGAAGCAATTAAAGAAGGATTTCAAACTAATATAATCGAAGACGGCCATACCTGGCTGCATATGCTTGAAAAACGCAACGAATTATCGCACATATATAATGAGGCGGTTGCAGAGCAGGCTGTTGAAATTATTAAATAAGCAATAATTTTTGGCTCATGAGCTAAAGGCAATTATAAAGCTGGTAGCGACATTGATATTGCTGTATGGGCGACAGATATAAATTCGGTTTCTCAATTATCAGGTATTTTGAATGACGAAACCTTGCTGCCCTATAAGTTTGATATTCTAAATTACGACCAGATAAATAATATTGAATTAAAAGATCATATTAACCGGGTAGGTATTGAAATATATACAGTCCAATAACTTTCATTTTTACTTGGTTTAAAACCAATGTTGTTTATAGGTGTTATGCTAATACATCTAAATAAAAAACATTATGGATAAGTTAGAAATAAAAGGCGGCTGGAACGAGCTGAAAGGAAAAGTTAAACAAGCATACGGTGACCTAACCGATGACGATTTGATATACGAAGAAGGTAAAGATGACGAACTGTTAGGAAAACTACAGCAAAAAACCGGTAAGGGACGGGATGAGTTGGTTAAGTGGCTCAATAGTTTATAAACCATTCTTCTTATAAAAAAGATTTCAATTTTATTGAAGGCTTTTTTGTTTCACCAAACATATCTCTAAAAACAGGTATGCGGGTAATAATTACCTTTGGGGGATGGATTATTTCAAAAAGCTGCAGGATCTGCTGAAAACGGAACGCAATGAGGACAGGGAGGCTTATTTAAAACAGGTTAGCTCAACTACGGTAAGTGACAGAAGAGCCGCGGGGCTTTGCTGGTATCCCATTGCCATAACCGGGACTGAACCCAGCAGAGGCGACTATTTAAATGTTGAAGTAGAACGCAAATCGCATTTAGACATTGCTCACCAATTACGCTTTGGCAGCCCGGCCGTATTGTTTTCAAATCACGATCCGCATAATGACAGGGTAGAAGGAATTATCTCTTACCAGGGCGGCGACAGGCTCAAGATCAATCTTTTTACCGAAGAACTGCCTGACTGGAGTCGCGATGGCAAGCTGGGTGTTGAACTGTTATTTGACGATAATAGTTATGATGAAATGCAAAATGCATTGAAACAGGCAAATGCAGCATCAGATAATCGTTTAGTACAAGTATTAACTGGCAAAAAGCAGCCTGTTTTTGCACCGGAAACAGGTATTCCCTCAACAAGCCTAAATGCAAGTCAGCAATTAGCCGTAAAAAGAATATTGGCAGCGCAGGATCTGGCCATTGTACACGGCCCGCCGGGTACAGGTAAAACCACAACGCTGGTACAAGCCATCAAATTAATGGCTAAAAACGAACAACTGCTGGTAGTGGCGCCAAGTAATACAGCTGTTGATCTGCTTAGCGAAAAGCTGTCTTTAGAGGGGTTAAATGTATTGCGCATAGGCAACCCGGCCAGGGTATCAGACAAATTGATGTCATTAACGCTGGATAGCCAAATGGCGGTGCATAGTTATATGAAAGAAAGTAAAAAGCTGAAAAAGCAGGCCTCCGAATATAAAAATATGGCGCATAAATATAAGCGCAGCTTTGGCAAAGCCGAACGCGATCAACGCAAAGCTTTATTTGATGAAGCGCATAAGATCATGAAAGAGGTGGCGAAGACGGAGCAGTTTATTATTGATGACTTGGTGAGTAAAGCACAGGTAATTACCGCCACTTTAGTAGGCACTAATCATTGGACAATAAAGCAACAAAAATTTAGGACAGTAGTTATTGACGAAGCCGGACAAGCGTTAGAGCCTGCCTGTTGGATACCGCTATTAAAAGCACAAAAAGTGGTGCTGGCTGGCGACCATTGCCAGCTTGCGCCTACCATTAAATCGGTAGTTGCTGCAAAAAATGGTTTGAGTACTACTTTAATGGAAAAATGCGTTGCACTGTATCCCGAAGCTGTTACTTTGCTGAATGAACAATACCGGATGAATGAAGCGATAATGGGCTACTCTTCGCAGGTATTTTATAACAACGCGCTTATCGCTCATCCCACTGTTGCCCATCGTTTATTATTTGAGGATGATTTGCCGCTAAACTTTATTGACACTGCCGGTTGTGGCTTTGACGAAAAATTAATAGGCACCAGCATTGCCAACCCGGAAGAAGCAGCGTTTCTGTTCAGGTATCTGGAAAGATTAATTGAAGGATTGGGATCTGTAACAGGTTTTCCAACTATAGCGGTCATCTCACCCTACCGCGAACAGATCAGGTTGTTAAAAGAGCAATTAGAAAATAGCCCGGTGTTGCAATCATATAAAGACTATATATCTGTAAATACCATTGATAGTTTCCAGGGCCAGGAACGCGACATGGTATTGATCAGCATGACCCGGAGTAATAATGAAGGCGAAGTAGGTTTTCTGGCAGATCTGCGCCGGATGAATGTAGCCATGACCCGGGCAAAGAAAAAACTGGTTGTAATTGGGGATAGTTCTACATTAGCACGCCAGCCTTTTTATGCCGGCCTGATCACTTATGCAGAACAGTATAATGGTTACCAAAGCGCCTGGGAATATATGGAAAGTTAGACCAGTAATTAAATTTTAGCAGGCGGCATCAATTAAATAACTAATTTTGATTAATGAAATCATCAATCCCTACTATACTTGTTGTAAATGACGATGGCATCACAGCGCCCGGCATTAAAGCTTTAATAGATGTAATGAAAGAACTGGGCAGGGTAGTAGTAGTTGCGCCCGATAGCCCGCAATCGGGCATGGGGCATGCCATTACCATTGGCAAGCCATTGCGGTTAGATAAAGTGGATGTTTACGAAGGGGTTGAAATGTACCGCTGCTCGGGCACACCGGTTGATTGCGTAAAGCTGGCAGTTAATAAAATTTTCAAAGGCAAAAAACCAGATCTATGTGTATCTGGCATAAACCATGGATTGAACAATTCTATTAACGTATTATATTCCGGTACCATGTCGGCAGCGGTTGAGGGGGCTATTGAAAGTATCCCGTCAATCGGTTTCTCATTAGATGATTTTACTTTGCAGGCTAATTTTAGCCACTGCTTAAAATATATCAAACAAATAGCGCAGCAGGTTTTAGCAAATGGCTTGCCGCCGGCTACTTTGTTAAATGTAAACTTCCCGGCAGGGGCCGATTTAAAAGGCATAAAAATATGCAGGCAGGCCAATGCCAAGTGGGCCGAAGAGTTTGACGAAAGAGTAGACCCGCACAAACGCCCTTATTATTGGTTAACCGGTGTATTTCAACTAAACGATGGCGGCGAAGACACAGACGAATGGGCATTGCGAAACAACTATGTATCCATAGTGCCTGTGCAGTTTGATATGACGGCACATCATGCCATACCCATATTAAATAGCTGGAAGTTTTAAGGCTACTATTATTTAATACTGGTTAAATAAAAGTCAATGCCTTTGGTAATATTTACACCCTGGCAAATTATAGGGTAATCAGGATTATTTAATATCCATATCCCGCTTTTATTATCTGCACTTACCGCATGTACAATATCGGTTGTTTTGTTATTTATTTTATAGGTAGCTGTATCAGTAATTACAGTAAATTTTATACCGTTCAACTCAAAAGCCTGGTTTTTGGTAGCGTCACTAAATAGTGCTTTTGAAAGTACCATTAAAGTTTCATCGCTGCTCACTTTGGTTACACCATCCGGCTCGGGTGGAGAAAGCACTGTCTTTTTACCGTTTTCTAAAGATTTAAGAGGCATTTCAAAACTTCCGGTACCATATCCCGGTACGTTCCACTGCATTTTTATCGGGTCGGTTAAAGCATTAATGGTCAGATCCAACTCTACATTTTGCCCCATATTTTTCATGTAGATATTATAATTTAATACAGAGCCGGCTTTTATAGTCGGGATGTATTTTTGTGCAAATGCGGCCGGGGCTAAAACCACAAAGCAAAGGGCAAATAATAATTGTTTCATGCCTAAATGTATGTAATAAAAATTTAAATAATAGGGTTTACCATATTCATACTTATTTTTGGCTTTATGCTAAAAAATAATAATATTATTACAGGCATGTTGGCTGCGTGCATATTGCCAGGCATAACATGGATTATTTTAGGATTAATCTTAAAAAATCAAATGATAATTTTAAACAAACCTGCCATTCCATATTTGTTTACTATTGCTATTAATTTGTTTATTATAAAATATCTTTTTAAAAAAGGGTTAGACCAAACCGGCACCGGGATGATACTGATTACATTTGTAGTAATGTTATTTGCATTTTTACTTCAAACAGGGTATCTGCGATGAAATATTATTTGGTAGCGGGAGAAGCCTCGGGCGATTTGCATGGCGCAAATTTAATGAAGGCCCTAAAGGAACGTGATCCACAGGCCGATTTTCGTTTTTTTGGCGGCGACCTGATGCAGGCCGAAGGCGGTACAATGGTTAAACATTATGCAGGCATGGCCTTTATGGGTTTTGCAGAGGTAGTGCTTAACCTGCGCGCGATTTTAAAAAATCTGGACCTTTGTAAGCGGGATATTAGTGCATGGCAGCCGGATGTTTTAATCCTGATTGATTTCCCCGGGTTTAATTTGAAAATAGCGGAGTACGCTAAAAAGAATAACCTGTTGGTTTGCTATTACATCTCCCCAAAAGTTTGGGCCTGGAATCAAAAACGTGTATTGAAGATCAAAAAGATTGTTGATCATCTGTTTTGCATTTTACCATTCGAAGTTGATTTTTATAAACAATGGGGTATGCAGGTTGACTATGTGGGCAATCCCTTATTAGACGCGGTAACCGGTTTTAAACCCGATTCCGATTTTTTTAAAACGCATAACCTTGACCGGAGTAAAAAGATAATTGCCCTGTTACCCGGCAGCCGCAAGCAGGAAATAAGCCGATTGTTACCTGATATTATCGAGGTAACTA
>DASWOZ010000214.1:0-13067 GCA_036398535.1 Mucilaginibacter sp.
GCAAAAACATTGTAACCGTATTGTGGTAACCGCTTCGGTGGATAATGTATCCTTTAAGCATTCCATAAAACTGGGTGATGTAATTACCATTGAAGCTAAAGTATCACGGGCCTTCACCACATCAGTAGAAGTAAGGCTGGATGTATGGGCGCAAAATATCCCATCAGGCACGCGGATTAAAAGCAATGAGGCTTACTATACGTTTGTAGCGCTGGATAAAGATGGGAATAAAGTAAAGGTTCCGGAATTGCTGCCCGAAACAACCGATGACATCATTTTATTTGATGGCGCGTTGCGCCGCCGCCAGTTAAGATTAATATTGGGCGGCAAAATGCACCCGGATGAAGCAACAGAGCTAAAGGCGTTATTTTTTGGCGAAGTAAAGTAACCGCAGGGCGTTTAAAGATCGTTCAGTAATTCTAACTTCTTATGATTATATTCTTCCTGCGAGATCAAGCCGTTATCAAACAAAGTTCTTAGTTTTTTCAATTTTTCAGTAAGTTCATCAGGTTTTGGCTCCTCATGTACAACAGGTGGAGGCGTAACCGGGGCAGGTGGTTGAACAGGGGCGGTTGCATGTTGAAAAGCAGCTATAGAAGCCGGGTTCTCAAACTGTACAGCCCCAGATTCGGCACGTTTTTCTTCCAGATCGCGCAGGCGGCGGGCCTCGCGCTCTTCTTCCTTACGCTCCTGTGCGTATTGGTAAAGTTTACGTGCCTGTACCTTAGGCAAGTAATCAACGCCCATTTCGGTGCCGTTGGTGGTTTTAATACTAAAAACGGCACCTATCAATTCTTCTTTAGTAGCTACATCAATAACGTCTTTCCAAACAAAGTCAACAAATTTTAAAGTCAAGCCTAAATTTGCTGGCGTAAAAAACAGGATGCGTTTGTTAGTGATGGCTATACAATCAGGAAACAAGTTTACCAACGGTTTTTTTTGAACAGCTATATATAGTATCTCTTCGCCGGTGTTCAACAGGTCGGTCAGTCGCGAATAAACTTTTTCAACTGCTTTTTGGTCCTGTTCCTCGTTCAAAAATTTCTCAATCATGGTGTTTGCGCTTTATTGATGCGTGCAAAAATAGGTAAATTCTGTTAGTTGTATATTAAGCAATCAGCAAATTACAACCACGTATATCGGCATTGTCAAAACGGCCCAAAACTTCAAATGAACCATCGGGATAAACCCTACCCAGATCCTGCGTAGCAATGAACGAACAGGAGTTAATATTCGCCAAATCAATAACGTTCACGCCACCCGCTTTGTTATTGGCAAGCAAACTCATGGGGTCATTAGTGTCGCGGGTGATGATGCGCATCCACGGCGGACAATTAAATATACCCTCGCCTTTAGAATAGCCCTGTGATAATAACTCGGTCATACCGTATTCCGAATGTATGGCATCTACTCCAAAACCTTTACATAATATATCATGCAGTTCTTCCCGTATCATTTCTTTGCGGCGTCCCTTCATGCCGCCGGTTTCCATCACAATTAATTCCGGAAAATTAATAGCGTGTTGTTCAATAAAATCAAGCAGGGCAAAAGTTACTCCTATTAGTAGGGTGGGCTTTGTAGCTTGCTGTTGCTTTTTAAGCTGTTGTTCCAGTTCAGCATGATTATATAAAAAGAAGCCACTGTCGGGATTGGCAGATTGTTTGATGAGATTATTAGCCATATAGATCAGCGATGAGCCCTCGCGTTCCAGGTAAGAGGGTAACAAAGCTAAAACCGTATAGTCTTTAATATCACCGTAAAACAATTCAAACGCTTTACGAAAACTTTCCTCATACCAGCTCACATCTGTAATATAATGGCTGCTGGTGATCATTCCGGTAGTGCCCGAACTGGTGAAAGTTACTTGTACCGGGTCATTACTACTAATTACCTGATGTGCTTTAAAAAATTCTATCGGTAAAAAAGGAATTTGTTCAAGGGTTTGAACGCTTGTCCTATCTATTCTTAACCCTGCAATAAAATCCCGGTAAACCGCACAATATTGTGCCTGGTATTGAAAAATCCGCAAAGCAATCAACGTAAATTGCTCGTCATTATTTATAGAAAATACTTGTTGTTTATCCGGTTTGCTCATTTAGGCAAAGATAGAAGTATAATAGCTGAACCGGAATTTTTAGAATTAAAGAATTGACAGAATTTCGGCTTACATTCGGCTAATTTATAAATCCCTAAAATTCTGGTTCGGACAAACAACCACCTCATTTTTAGGTTATAGCTATATAATTACACTGAACTTTAACTAAACACGATCATGAAAACATTGAAATTTTTAGTCTTACCGGTTTTATTAAGTGCTTTTTTCGTCATGGCATCTGCTACCGAAGTAAGCAAGGAAACCAAACGAGTACGTAGCGCAACCAGCGTATTAAAGGAATTTGGAAAAATGAAGGAAAGCATACCTCATGATCTGATTGCTGAATACAAAGGAATAGTTATCATTCCCCGACTGATCAACGCCGGCTTAGGTATTGGAGGTAAACGCGGTAAGGGTGTTGCCATGGTAAGAATGCCCGATGGCAAATGGAGCGACCCCGTATTTGTTACTTTAACAGGGGGCAGTCTTGGCGTGCAAATAGGCGTGCAATCTGTTGATTTAATTTTAGTTTTCCGTCATAAAGGGGTGTTGAATAAAGTTAAAACCGGCGACTTTACCATAGGCGGTGATATATCCGCGGCAGCGGGCCCGGTTGGCAGAACAGCTTCAGCAAATACCGATTATAAATTGGACGCGGAAATTTACTCTTATTCACGTAGCCGTGGCTTATTTGCCGGTATCAGTATAAATGGTTCAAGCCTGGCTATTGATAAAGATGCTAATCATAATTTTTATGGTAACAGGCTTTCATCACCAGAAATATTTGAAACAGCCAGAAGCAAAGACACATCTGTAATAGCACTAAAAGAAACCTTAAGCAGGATGTAATTAACATATTCTTGTTTTCAAATAGCGATGGGAAAAAACCTGTCGCTATTTTTTTTGAAATGTCTTTTTCACCAGCATGCCAGACCATGCGGCCATTCCGCCAATCAAGCCGCCAATAATTGCGGTAATAGCCAGTACAAATATCCAGTTAGGTAAATGAAACAGGTGGGCTACCCGGTTAGCTAATCTATTATCATTGGGCAAGCTTTTAATTAAAGCGAGGAGTACCCACGCCACAAACAACGCCCCGAAACCAGACCAAAATGCTTGCACAGACGTTTTGCCCAAGTACAGCGCTGCAAAAAAAGCGACAATAGCCGCAGCCCACCACGGCAAAACATAACCGCTTATAATTGTTAAGATAAGTATGATAAGGAGTAATAACATAATTATAAATTTAAGTTGCCATTTCGGTCCGCCTTTTAGCAGGGAGAAATCTTATACGCTCAACACAGTCTGTTGTATAAGATTTCTCCTCGTTTCTCGTCGAAATGACATAGTTTGTGCTTTTATTTTGTAAGTGTTAAAGTTGACTTGATCCTGTTTGAATTTTCATCTGGCGATTGCAGGAATAATAGTTCATTTAGCTTGTCATCTTTCCAGGTTTGAAACATATCATCATAATAAAAACTGCCCGGATTACCTGACTCGCCGCCGGGGAAAATGCCATAACCTTTTACAACCGGCCCCATTTGTACTACCATGCGCCATGATGGGCCACTGCCATCATGTAAGGCATTAATTACGCCATTGGTGCCCCCTGCAGAAAAATCACCGGTGCCAAAACCGTCTAAATTGGCTAAGTGATTAATATGGGTGATTTTTACAGCTCCCCATTCCCATGCTTTACCGGGTTTGCCCAATTTGCGGTTAAGCTCATCAATGGTTAAATTAAAGGCAATGCTTAATAAATCTGCGCAGGTTTCTTTTTCGGCAGTCAGGGTGTTATCAAACCAACGCGAGTTGGGTTCTGCTAACAATAGTTTTTCGGTACGGTCAAATGACGGGTATTTTAACAGCGTTTTACTGTTTTTAAAATCATCGTTCCATATCATGAGGTAAAACTTGTCCCACCAGTTGCTAAAAATGGTTGCTCCAATCGCATTAGCATCAAAACGATTATCCCAATTTTTTAAAATCAGATAGGCTGCCCGCTGTACATTGTCCATTTTTGATGGCTCCAGGTATTTTAGCATGGTTGGCAAAACATCCTGCGCGCGTATGCTGTAGTTGTCGGCTTGCATCAACCGCATGCTATCTGCATTGGCCTTTTGCATGCGGGTAAGGCGGTCATTAACCCGTTTGCCGCGGTCATAGTTTCCAAAATCCCAGTTCAGATAATAGGGGTAGGTTTTATCAGTAGATGATTGGTTAGCAGAACTTACAAATCCCCTTGGCGGATTTTTTACCGTCGGGTTTTGATCAGCGGGGATCCATCCTTGCCAGTCATTAGCAGGGTCACTGCCATCCATAATGTATTTGCCCTGATCCTTAAACTTTAACGGAAATTTGCCATTAGCGGTAATAGCAATCTCATTATCTATGCTGGCAAAAACAAAATTTTGTGCAGGGGCAGTGAAGTGTGCTAATGCTTCCCGATAATCGGCATAGTTTTTACCGCGGTTTAACTGATAAAAAGTTAAAAACTCGTCCGATTCATCGTGCGCTATCCATCGTAAAGCGTTACCTGCAGGTACGTTTTGGTGCGAGCCTTTAGCTTTTTGCGCCGTAGTTTCATAAACTACCGGGCCATGATGTGTATAAATAACGGTGTCGTACACGGTTTTTTGCCCGCGTACTTTAATGGCCTCAATGCGGCGGGTTACTTTGTTCCATTGATTTTTGTACCAGTATTCATTTTTATTAGCGTCTTTAAATTTAACCTGGTACCAGTCCAGCACATCGGCATCTACATTGGTTACACCCCAGCTAATTTTTTGATTATAGCCAACAATTACGCAGGGTGCACCGGGCAAGGAAACGCCGTATACATTTACCGTTGGCGACGACATTTGCAGTTGATACCAGATGGAAGGGAACGTTAAATTTAAATGCGGGTCATTAGCCAGGATAGGGTACCCGTTGGCTGTTCTGCCGCCGCTTACGGCCCAGTTATTACTGCCAATACCCTCCTTTTTTTCTACAGTTTTAACACTATCTGTCATTTGCGCCAAATAACTGGCAGATGGCTTTGGAATGGTTACAGGTTTAAAATTCCATTTGGTACCCACGGGGATTATTGGATCTTCATGAAACTGTTCATCAGGGAAAAGATCATTGGTGATAGATGCGCCAAAATGTTTCAGCGTGTTGGTCATAGCAAATTGGCTGCTGCCACCCGCCAATGTTTCTGACATTAATTTTAACAGAAAAGCACAATTAATAGGCTTCCAATCCTCGGGTGTATAATCCAGCAGCTTAAACTCAATAGGGTAGTCTTTAGGTGAAAGCTGATGGATATAGCTGTTAACACCATCGGTATAGGCTTCCAGTATCATTTTAATAACCGGATCTTTCATCATGCCGCGCAATGTGTTTTCCGCACCGTAAACCATGCCCATGCGGCGGTGGTATTGATCAACACCCAATGCCTTTGGCCCGATAATTTCGGCCAGCCTGCCTGATGCGCTGCGGGTTTGAATGTCCAGTTGCCATAAGCGGTCGCGGGCGGTTACGTAGCCTTGTGCAAAATAAAGGTCATGGTCGTTATCGGCAAACAGGTGTGGGATGCGGTTCCCGTCATAACGGATAGTCACTTTGCCTTGCAAGCCGGTTAACTTTAAATTTTCATCGCCAATAGCGTTTTTAGTTTCTGCATTTTGCCAGAAACCGCTTACCGGATTTAGAAATTTACCTACAGGAGGAATATCTCCTAATTTGGTTTGCAATAACCAAATTAAGGCAATGGTAACAATAATTGATAACAGCGCTTTAAATATTTTCATCAGTAATAAAAGGTAGATAGGTGATATTAATATTACAGCAATAAATGTATGAACCTGTTAACGTTTTTTATAATTTTAAGTGGATTTTTAAATCTGACTTATCATGACTGTACAGGAAATTATGAGTGAGCTGTAATCGTTGGGTAGCGAAAACATCAAATAAGATGTTGCTAAAACATGACGTAAAAGAGCCTTTTTGATAAAAATGGCACCATCTGTAAAACACCCGACGCCACAGAATATATCATGAAAGTAAAGAACAAGGGAGCGATCGGAAAAAAGAAAAAGACGGTTAAGTGTTAACGTTGCGTCGTTAATTAGATTGGTGATATGGTTTGTATGTGTTGTATTAAACCTATAACTTTGATTTACTATGGCAGTGCTTAAACTGGATTATATACAGGACATCAAGAAACTTTGCATTCAACACAAGGTAAAGCATTTGTACGCCTTCGGTTCAGTTTTAACAGATCGGTTTAATGTAAAAAGCGACATAGATCTTATCGTTGATTTTGAACCTGTCGAAATTGATCAATACGCTGATAATTATTATTCCTTAAAATTTTTGCTTGAATCCATATTCAACAGGCCTGTTGACTTATTAGAAGAAAAGGCGGTTAAAAATCCTTATTTCAAACAAGTTGTTAATGCGCAACGCCAGCTTATTTATGGATATTGAAATAAAAACATGGCTTTACGATATATTGAAAGCCATTAATGAAATAGATAGCTTTTTCTTAGACCGTACTAAAAACTTCATTGAATTTCAGTCTGACCTTAAAACGAAAAGAGCAGTTGAAAGAAATATTGAAATTATTGGAGAGGCAGTAAACAGAATCCTGAAAAAGGATGACAAATTCCAACTTTCAAATTCAAGAAAAATAGTTGATAATAGAAACAGAATTATTCATGGGTACGACTCCGTATCTGACGATATGACCTGGGGCATAAGTGTTAAGGCATCTGCCTATTCTAAAAATTGAAGTAGAAAATTTATTGAATAATTAATATAAGCATACAGTTTGGTGCATTAATGATAATATAATTTTATGGTCGGAATGAATAATATACAAGCCTGCATTTTTGACCTCGACGGTGTGATAGTTGATACCGCTATTTACCACTATAAAGCCTGGAAACGCTTAGCTAATCAACTGGGTTTTGATTTTACAGCGCAGCAAAATGAAATGCTAAAAGGTGTGAGCCGGGTACGATCATTAGAAATAATTTTAGAAATAGGCGGGCTTACTAAAACCGATGCCGAAAAAGAGCACCTGGCCGCGTTGAAAAATACGTGGTATGTAGAGATGATCAGCCATATGAAACCGGATGAAATATTGCCGGGAGCCAAAGAATTTGTTCAGTTGTGTAGAGATGCCGGAATAAAAACCGCATTAGGATCGGCCAGTAAAAACTCCATGACCATTTTGGAAAAGATAAACATGGTGAGCCTTTTTGATGCTATTATTGACGGCAACAAAGTAAGCAAAGCCAAACCCGACCCGGAAGTCTTTTTAAAAGGCGCCGAAGAATTACATATCCCTCCTGCACATTGTGTAGTGTTCGAAGACGCTATAGCAGGTGTTGAAGCGGCTATTAATGGTGGTATGAAGGTAGTGGGTATAGGTTTGCCAAATGTACTGGTAGGCGCCAATTTGGTAATTAAGGGTTTGAGCGAAATGAGTTTGGAAAAGTTAGATAAATTATAAAACTATGTCATTGCGAGTGATAGCGCGGCAATAGCATCGTTCCTCGTAATGACAATTTTAATAATTAAATGAAACAATACTTTAAAGTTGACGAGTGGAAAATAATTGAAGAAGGTTTTGACCCGAAGCATCATAAAATAGCCGAGAGTGTTTTTAGCTTAGGCAATGGCCGCATGGGCCAGCGGGCCAACTTTGAGGAAGCTTACAGCGGCGAAACTTTACCCGGCAATTATGTGGCCGGGGTTTACTACCCGGATAAAACCCGTGTAGGCTGGTGGAAAAATGGGTATCCCGAATACTTTGCCAAAGTATTAAATGCCGCCAACTGGATAGGCATAGATGTTTTGATTGATGGTGAGCAACTTGACCTGGCTAAATGCGAGGTAACCGGCTTTAGGCGCGAGCTGAATATGCGGGAGGGTTACCTGCAACGTAATTTTAAAGCTAAGACACAAAACGGTAGGGAAGTAGCTGTAGAGGCCATCCGTTTTTGCAGTATGGTTGATGACGAAGCAGGTACTATAAAATATACCATAACCCCGTTAAACTTTAATGGTTCGTTAATCATTACTCCCTACATTGATGGTGATGTAGTGAACAAAGATTCCAACTACGACGAAAAATTTTGGGATGAGGTAAAAAAGGAGGTTTGGACGAATGGTGGTTACGTACAACTTAAAACCAAAAAAACAGGCTTTGAAGTAGCAACGGGCATGAAGATTACCCTATTGCAGGAGGATACGCCTGTTGATATTTCATTACAACCTATTGAAAAAGAAAAATATATCGCTGCTAAAGCTGAATTAAAAGCAACACAAGGGCAGTCGGTTACTATCCTCAAATATTCAGCTAATCTATCTTCTCAAAACTATAAAGCGGATGAATTAGTTGAAAAACTAAAAGCAACGCTTGAGCGTGTAAGCCAAAAAGGTTTTGAAATCCTACTGGCAGAGCAAGCTGCTGCCTGGGCCAGAAAATGGGAGCATAACGATATTATTATTGAAGGTGATGTTTCTGCGCAGCAGGCCATCCGTTTTAATATTTTCCAATTAAATCAAACTTATACAGGTGAGGATGACCGCCTGAATATTGGCCCCAAAGGTTTTACAGGCGAAAAATATGGCGGCTCAACCTATTGGGATACAGAGGCCTATTGCGTACCTTTCTATTTAGCAACTGCCGATGCAAAAGTGACCCGTAACCTGTTACTGTATCGGTACAAGCAATTAGGCAAGGCTATTGATAACGCCAAGCTGTTAGGCTTTAAAGATGGGGCCGCTTTATACCCCATGGTTACTATGGATGGCACCGAATGCCATAACGAATGGGAAATCACTTTTGAGGAGATTCATCGTAATGGCGCTATTGCTTATGCCATATTTAATTATGTGCGCTATACGGCTGATGAAGCTTATTTAGTGGATTATGGTTTGGAAGTATTGATAGCCATTGCGCGTTTTTGGGCGCAGCGGGTAAATTGGTCGGCAGATAAGCAGCAGTACGTTATGCTGGGCGTAACCGGGCCAAATGAGTACGAAAACAACATTAACAACAACTGGTATACCAGTACTTTGGCCACCTGGTGTATGAAGTATACGCTGGAGGTGATTGATAAAGCTAAGACTGCGGATGATGCCAAATATAAAGCACTTGCCGTTAAGATAAACTTCAATGAAGAAAAGGAAGCGGCTCAGTTCAAGGCTGTCATCGCAAAAATGTACTATCCGTATAATGAAAAAGAACAGGTGTTTTTGCAGCAGGATGGTTATCTGGATAAAGAACAGATCTTAGTTAAAGACTTGCCGGCATCAGAGCGCCCGCTAAATCAAAAATGGAGCTGGGACAGGATCTTGCGCTCCTGCTATATTAAACAGGCTGATGTTTTACAGGGTATTTATTTTTTTGAAGATCAGTACGACATCGAAACTATCCGCAGGAATTTTGATTTTTATGAACCGCGTACGGTGCATGAATCATCCTTGTCGCCTTGCGTACACGCAATATTAGCAGCCAAACTGGGCGACGAAGCACGCGCATACGATTTTTACCTGCGCACTGCCCGTTTAGATATTGACGATTATAATAACGATACTGAAGACGGTTGCCACATCACCTCTATGGCCGGTACGTGGATGTCGGTAGTAGAAGGTTTTGGCGGTATGCGCGTACGTAACGACAAACTTTCATTTCACCCTTTCCTGCCTGCAAAGTGGCAATCCTTCTCTTTTAACGTAGGGTTTCGCGGCACATTGCTGAATATTAAAGTAAATAAAGATGGCGTAAATATCCGGCATTTATCAGGTAAGGATATGACGGTTTTAGTTTATGATAAAGAACAAATAGTAAAAGCCTGATAATATGTATAATAATATAAAAAATCTCTTCTCTGCCTGGTAAGCGCATGGGTCTTATCTTTTAATTTTTTTCATAAATGCAATTCACCAATCATAAATTAATCATCTACCAACTATTGCCGCGTTTATTCGGCAACACCAACACCACTAATAAAACCTACGGTTCTATCGAAGAAAACGGGGTAGGCAAGCTCAACGATATTAACGATAAAGCTTTGCAGGAGATCAAAAAGATGGGTTTTACCCATGTTTGGTACACCGGCATTATTGAACATGCTACCATGACCGATTATTCTGCACAAGGCATAAAGCCGGACGATCCGGATGTGGTAAAAGGCAGGGCAGGGTCGCCATATGCTGTGAAAGATTATTATGATATTGACCCGGATCTGGCTGTTGATGTAAAAAACAGGATAGCTGAATTTGAAGCCTTAGTAAAACGTACGCACAATAACGGTTTACAAGTGATCATTGATTTTGTGCCTAACCACGTAGCCCGTACCTATGCTTCGGATATGAAGCCTGCTGGTGTACGGGATTTTGGTGAAGATGATGATAAAACCCAAGCCTTTGATCCTAAAAATGACTTTTATTATGTGCCGGGCCAATCATTTATGGTTCCGGATGGATATAATCCAGGCGGCGATGAATTTAATAGTCCGTTAAAGGATGGTAGGTTTGATGAAAACCCTGCTAAAGCAACCGGTAATGATATATTCAGTGCAAGCCCGTCTATTAATGACTGGTTTGAAACCGCCAAACTAAATTACGGAGTTAATTATTCAACCGGGCAAAAATATTTTGACCCTGTGCCCCCGTTATGGAATAAGCTGTATAATATTTTGCTTTATTGGGCAGCAAAGGGGGTAGATGTTTTTCGTTGTGATATGGTGGAACATGTGCCTTTCGAGTTTTGGGGATGGCTGGTGCCTAAGTTAAAAGCAGAAGTGCCCAATATTTTATTTATCGGCGAGGCCTACGATGCAGGCAAATACCGCGACTATATTTTTAACGGAAGATTTGATTACCTATATGATAAGACAGGGCTATATGATGCGATCAGGAAATTGACCGCTGATCCGTATAATGCTTCTACATGGGATATTAACCGCGTTTGGAACCAGGATTGCGGTGGCATAGACCAGCACATGCTGCGTTTTATGGAAAACCATGATGAGCAGCGTATCGCCTCTCCATTTTTTGCGGGTAATGCCTGGTTGGCAGTGCCGGGAATGATTGTTTCGGCTACCTTATCAACCGGGCCTGTGATGATTTATTGCGGGCAGGAAGTAGGTGAGCCTGCCGCAGACGGTGAAGGCTTTAGCTCGGCAGATGGCCGAACCACTATTTTTGATTACTGGGGTGTGCCCGAACATCAAAAATGGTTAAATAACGGGCAGTTTGATGGCGGCGGCTTAAGTGACGATCAGAAAAAGCTACGTAATTTTTATATCACATTATTGGGTGTTGCAAGTGCTAATGAAGCATTTAGCCTGGGCAAATTTTATGAGTTGCTGTTAGCGAATCAGCATCGTGGCGGTTTTGACGAAAGGATATATTGTTACCTGCGTTATACAGATCAACAGCGGGTATTGGCAATTGTAAACTTTGACCGTACCCCCCGGCAATTAAATGTGCTGTTACCGGATGATTTGCTTAGCCAGCTAAATTTAAACGGTACAGTTGAACTTACCGACCTGTTATCCGGAACAAAATATGCTACAGATAATATCCATAACGGGCTTGATATTAGTATGCCTCAAAGCAGTGGTATGCTGCTGTTGTTTTAATTGACCCTATTTTATCATTTTCATAAAAATTAAATAGTTGTGCTTTTTGCTTTATTTATGGCGCATTTATTGAATATAAAATCGTTTATTAGCCGTAATAAAGCGGTAGTTACCTAACTATTGATTTAATTGTTTATTGCCGAGAACGAATATTAGGATTATGGAAGAAAATATACAGGACCCTGAGCTGTTAGCCAATAGATTACTTGAAGAGGAAGAAGAGTTCCACCACCTTAATAACCCTGCCGAATCAATAAAACCCATTATAAAAAAATACCTGGGGGTACCCAACCAGGCCGATCAGCTGGGAAATAAATTCTACTTTACCGATGGAGATGCCAAGGTTGAGGTAGTAGTAATAACTGATAAAGTTATACGTGTAAGATTAGCGCCTCATGGCGTTTTTTTAGAAGAATTTTCGTACGCTGTACCTAAGTTAGAGCACAAAGCCGCTGCATTTACGCTTTATGAAAATGAGGAAGAATTTAGGGTAAGTACATCAGTTGTAAATTGCCATATACGTAAACAAGACTTTTTCATATCATTTTCTGATAGCCAGAACAATATAACCAGTCGTGATGCCGCGCCCATGCACTGGGAAGAAAATGTAAAGTTTGGCGGGTATTATGTTTTTTGTACCAAAGAATGCCATCCCCAGGAAAGCTTTTTTGGGTTAGGTGATAAACCAACAGAATTTAACCTGCGTGGTAAGCGACTAAAGAACTGGAATACGGATGCCTATTCATTTGCCTGGAACCAAGACCCTTTATATCGCAGTATTCCTTTTTACATCAGCGTGAATGAAGGTATAGCACACGGTATTTTCTTTGACAATACTTTTAAGGCTCATTTTGATTTTGGTAATGAAGACCCTACCAAAACCAGTTTTTGGTCGGACGGTGGCGAACTGCAATATTATTATATCCACGGCCCGCATATGATGGATGTGGTAAAAAGCTACCATATACTAACCGGTACGCACCCCATGCCACCGCTATGGGCGTTGGGTTATCATCAATGCCGGTGGAGTTATTACCCAGAGGCAAAGGTGAAGAAGATAACTACCGGATTCCGTGAAAATAAGATACCATGCGACGGTATCTATCTGGATATAGATTATATGGATGGCTACCGCTGTTTTACCTGGAACCGCAAGTATTTTCCCGATCCTAAAAAAATGATTAAGGAATTAGCGGCTGATGGTTTTAAAACTGTAGTAATTATTGACCCCGGTATTCGGGTTGATGATAATTATGCGGTGTTTAAAGAAGGAAAAGAGAACAGGTACTTTTGCCGCCGGAGTGATGATTATTTTATGGAGGGCC
>DASWOZ010000215.1:0-2908 GCA_036398535.1 Mucilaginibacter sp.
GCCGGATAAAAAGGAAGATGATATATTGTTGACCAGATTGTAATGCTTAATATACCGGGCCTCCAGGTAATAATTACGGTAATCATCATCCATTACTGTACGTGGTATAGATGGGTTATCGGGATAAATAATGGCATTTAGGTTACCAACGTTTTTACGATCAGCTATTAAAGAGTATAGTTTAACGGAAAGTAAGCTGCTGGTGTCAATGGCGTAATTTAAGGTGAGGGCAGGGATATTCCAGGTTGCGGCAAACCAGTTCCTGTTGCGCAGCGACTGCCGGGGATTTGCTTTAAACTCCTCATCGGTAAGGCCGCCCGGCTGCTGCATCTGGTAATACATCAGCGTATATTCAAAACCCAATGTCAGTTTTGGGGTAAGTGCGTATTTTAAGGAAATATAGGCATTATGAACATTAAAGCCGGTATTATCACGCCAGCCATCGCTGCGTTTAAAATCATAAAATGCATAATAGTTCAGCTTTTTATCCTGGCCGCCGATACTGTTAAATGAGTTGAAAAAGCCGTAGCTGCCCACGGTTTGTTTACTAACCAGTTCAAAAGGCTTGTCGGTAGGGCCCTGCTTTAATTTGAAGTTCAGCAATCCGCCAAACTGTGTGCCGTATTGCAATGAAGCGGCCCCGCGAATGATCTCAATGTTATCCAGGGCATCTGTCGGCGGTGTGTAATAATTTTCAGGATAACCAATGGGGTCGGCGGCTATATCATACCCATTTTGCCTGGAATTGAATTCTGTGGTGCGGTTTGGATTTAGGCCACGTGTTGCAATGCTTAGCTGTACCCCGGCTTCATCATTTTCAATAATATTTACGCCGGGTACTTTGGCATACACCTGGCGTGTACTGTTAATGGCCGTGTTGGCAGAGATAGTGTTCAGGTCAATCAGTTCATTCTTCTTGCCCGCATAAATGGTTGTACCTGCTGTTTGTGTGAGTAACCGTACATCAGACATGCGCTGCTGCACGCCTTTAACCGTTACCGTAGCTAACCGGCGTTTTGTAGGCTGTAAATCAAAATTCTGCTGGTTTAATGCGGAATCAATGTTCCATTCAAAAGAAGTCGCTTCATATCCAACAGCTTTTATAACCACTGTATATTTTCCTTTTTCCAGTTTCCCGGTAAAATAGCCGGTACTATCACCTGTGAAACCCTTGTTCCTGGCAAAAGAAAGCGTGGCATAGGGAACACCGGTATGGGTGATTTTGTCTTTTACCACTCCGGCAACATTTACCTGTTGTGCTTTCACTGCGAAGGCAAATAATAACGCAACTGATAAAAAAATAAGTTTCTTAAACATCTATCTATTTAATTTCTGGTAAAATCCATTTTTTTGCCGCAAAGCTATCCTTCTCTTTTGATAAATCAACTTTGGGATCAATATAAGTTTGCCCCGGCCTTTGGTTGAGTGATACATAATCATCCGCATAAACGGCTACAGGATGCCCCAGTTTATCCCAGTATTTATCAGCCAGAAAATGCGCGTATTGCAGAATCATATCCGGCTGGGTATCCATCATTCTTTCCTGTAAAGGAGTAAGGTATTTTTTTGGATATTCAATGTACCGCTCTCCCGTTGTTTTATCTTCCACATAAAACTCAATATAGCCGTCTTTTTCTATCAGCATGACATTCCATGCATAACGGAAGCCCTGCTCGGTCCACAACACATTACCGGGATAAAACAGGTATCGCAGCGGCATAATGCCCTGCCATAAAAAATAGACCCCGAAAAAACAGGCATACACACGTTTGTTTTTTGAAAAAGAAAACGTGCGGGCAGAGCCAATGCCATTTTTATTGAGCCAGAAAAAATACTTTGTTAAGATCCGGCGGTGAAAGACGGGTGAAAAAAATATTAACGCTACACCCATCATCACCAGCGGGAATATCCCGATGTAAAAAAGCCACAACGTCATCACATGAAATACCACAACCACCATATATTCATAGGGCCTTGTTCTTTTATTTAACAGGAAAAAAACCGCGGTCAGGTCAAACAACATGCCCACCCAACTAAATACATAGGCCGTAACAGGCATGGACAGCCATTTGCCCAAAAGGGGAATATTCTGGCAAGCACCCAGCCATATTTTTAAGGGCTCGCCCTTAATCAACCAGTCATATTTTATTTTAGATACGCCCGCAAAAAAATAAACCATCCCTACCTGCAAGCGCAGCACGCCAAGGGTCCATCGTGGCACAGTGGCCGGTTGTTTCCAGCGCCTGGCATCAAGGCTGAAACTGGCGTTCATCGGCAAAAAGATCATGATAAACGACAACAGGGTGATCAGATAGTAATGATTGAGGTAATTGGTCAGATCCAGTAATTCGGCATAAGTAAATAATATAAAAAAGGAGGTGATGGCTACACGATAATATTTACCTATGATAATAAGTACCAGGCAAGCAATCATGGCTATCCAGGGTACATACATCCAGTTACCCGGCAAAGTATGTACCCAATAAAAACCATAATATTTGAAAAAGAACTTGGGTTTGATATAAAACAGGTATACCCAGCCTTTTAATAAAAACCGAAGCTGGCTAAACAACATAACACTGCCAAATACAATCCGGAAAAATGCCAGCGAAGCCGCATCTACCGGCTCGTTTAGCCTAACGGTCAGCTTTGATTGTAAATTATGGAATGCCCTTGCCAATTGTGTGCCGCTTTAATCACCATCTGTATCGGTAAATGTGATGGTAACACCAAGGTTGTTGGCCACATCTACTTTAAAATAAGCGATCAGTGTTTTCAATGAATTGAATACATCCTGCACTTGCTGCTTTTGGCTGCTTACAGCGGTAGCGTAAGGCGAGTTGACCGCGTTTATTTTATTGATCACATCATCAAACTGGCTATCGACTACAGCAGACAGACTCTGCCC
>DASWOZ010000216.1:0-3861 GCA_036398535.1 Mucilaginibacter sp.
TATGGAAGCTGCTGAAGCTGGTATTAAAGTGATTGTTTGTATTACCGAAGGTATCCCCACAAAGGATATGATTGCGGTGAAAGAATATTTAACTGACAAGGATGCCCGTTTAATTGGCCCTAACTGCCCTGGCGTTATTACTGCCGACGAAAGCAAAATTGGTATTATGCCAGGCTTTATCTTCAAAAAAGGTAACGTTGGTGTGGTTTCAAAATCAGGTACGTTGACTTATGAGGCGGTTGACCAGGTGGTTAAAGCCGGCTTAGGTATTACTACAGCTATTGGTATTGGCGGCGACCCGATCATCGGTACCCCAACCAAAGAAGCGGTTGAGTTATTAATGAACGACCCCGACACACACGGTATCATTATGATTGGTGAGATTGGCGGCGGCATGGAAGCCGAAGCTGCCTATTGGATCAAGGCAAATGGCACAAAACCTGTGGTTGGTTTCATTGCCGGCCAGACTGCGCCTCCGGGACGCCGTATGGGCCACGCAGGTGCCATTGTTGGCGGCGCTGATGATACTGCTGCTGCTAAAATGAAAATTATGGCTGAGTGCGGTATCCGTGTAGTAGAATCACCTGCTGAGATTGGTGCTGCTATGGCTGAAGAATTAGCCAAATTAGCATAGCGCTGAGATATTAGATCTGAGATATTAAAATCCTGGCTTTGCCGGGATTTTTTGTTTGGGACCCATTTTCATCTCGCCAATAGGAAAGCCTTATGCGCTATGCACGGGGGTATATTGTTTAAGATTTCTCCCTCATTCAAAATGACACTGGCTTTTAAGTATTTAAAGAAAAAAAGTGTAATTTCCCACAAAACTTAAATTATGCTTACCTCCCCGGTTAAACTAATTCATTCAATAATTATGCTCACTGTTTTACTTTTTTCAACGCTTATTCCACTGGCCGTGTCTGCACAACTACCTGATGTCGAGGTGATCGCCGCTATTAACAGTAAGCTTATCCCAATTAAAAGTTTAGCTCCGGGCGATGATATAAGCGACCTGCAACCCTTAAAGAAATTTTTAAAATATAAAACGGTTATTGGCTTGGGCGAGTCGGGCCATGGGGTGCATGAGTTTTTCACGTTTAAACAACGCCTGTTAGAATTTATGGTGCAACAAATGGGTATTAAAATACTGCTGACCGAAACTGATTTTACAGGCACACAAGTAATGCGCGATTATACGCTAACCGGTAAAGGCAATGTGCAGGACGGTATGAAAGCTATGGCAAATGTGGTATGGACAACGCAGGAGTTTATTGATATGAACGAATGGGTAAAAAAATACAATGAAGGCAAAGCAGATAAAGATAAGGTGAGGATATTTGGTTTTGATATGACCAGTTGCCGTGCATCAGTGCCATTGTTAACCGCTTATTTAAACGAAAGTAAGCAGCTAACACCCCAAATGCAGCAAGGCTTTGCAGCGCTTAATAAAAATGCGGGCAATTTGACCGATGAGGGTAAAGCTGCCATTAATAATTTATTAGTGCAATTAAAAACGGTAAAATTTACACAGCCAGATGTAAAGGAGGCCGAATTTTATAAACAAGTTGCGCATACCATAGTGCAATATGTAGATTATATGTTACCATCCGGCACGCCTTATGCCAATCAAAAAAACGATCTGCGCGATAAGTATATGGCCGAAAACGCGGAATGGGTATATAACTATACCAATCACAGCAAAATGATCGTCTGGGGCCATAATGAGCATTTAACTAAAGTGATCAATAGCTCGGGAATCAGCCGTATGGGGGTGCATTTAAATGAAATATTTAAGGATAAATACTACGCGTTAGCTTGCTGTTTTAATAATGGCAGATTACGCTCGCTCGATTCAAAAAACGGTGGTTCGTCTGATTTTGATGTGCCGGAAGAAAAGATGGCTAACAATAGCGATGCATTGCTTGCCCAATGTAATACAGCCAATTTTTTACTTGACTTTAAAACCGTTTCAACCAACCCGGTTATCAAAGCATATTTGAGCCAGCCGGTAACCTCCTACTTTATTGGTTCTAATTATGCCGCAAAGGCCGGTACCGACCAAATGTACATCCAACATAAATGGGCTGAAGGCTATGATGCAATCGTTTTTATTAAAAATGTTACAGCAGCATCAGCGGTAAAATAGTAGAGCGTTTAGACTTAAGAAGTTTTTAAATTTCTATGTCTGTATGCCGGCTAAAATCTCTTTTATCTAAAACTTAGCACTGCATGCAAACTTATCGGCTACAACAAATATAAATTACATGTTCAAATCATTATGGCTAACAATAGGCGGTTTAGTTTATAAGTTTTACAGGTACTATAATAGGTAATAGGACTCTACCGATAACTGTCAGGCATACCTCAATTGGGGGATAGGTTCTGTTATCATATTGGTTCCTGCAAGGTCATAATAAATACATACCATTTTTTGGGTGTCAATTACCCAATTCTCTACTCCGGCATCAGCCGCTTGCTTGCAAAAACTTATAAAATCAGTGTCCCCGTGTCTGTGTTGGGTTATGGCCTGTTGCAACAGTTCTTTTGATGATTGATTAGCTATGTTAAGTGGCTCATACATGGGCAGGCTGCTTGTACTATATCTGTATTCGCTATAATAAATCGTTGTTCCGTCTTTTACAATGAATTCATGAAGGATTAATCCTAAATTCTTTATTTCCTGAACATATTTAGGGAAATCAACGCCTGATTTTATCTTACTGTGCGCTGCCTTGAGTTGACGATCGGTAAACATAGTACAAATTTTTATAGATGCTTATAATTAATCTTTTTAAACCACAATAAAAAAAACGATATTTTATTAAAAACACAATACCCATAATGGGTAACCTAACTAAAGTACGTTTATTGTTAAAGTAATGCTACAGTAATAATACGATTAAATCTATAACCAAAATATTAGTTTAAAGTTCGTTTTTTTTAATAATAATAAATACCGTGTTTTCACGGTATTTATTAAGGTGCTTTTTACATAAGGGAATTAGCCATATTAGCAAACTAATAAGGAAACAATAAAAAAGACAAAGGTGAATTATAAGTTATAAAGCCTTCACCTTTTCCCATATTTGCGCGTCAACCCAAACACCTTCCTTTAAACTCTTTTCTCTTGTTTTTAAAGTGTTTTCCCCGGGATAAGAGATAGATTGCCCATCACTTTCGGGCCGGCTGGTTTTAGTGTAGTTAATTATTTCTTCTATTAATTGTTCGGTTTGCTCACCGCTGTTAGGTTTAATACAAATAAATACCTGCGAAACGCCTGATTCGTTTGCACTGGCAGTGATCCTTGCGGTAGAGTTACCACCGCTTAATACCGTCGCCATCAGGTCAAGTACTAAAGCCAGGCCCGATCCCTTCCAAAAGCCAACCGGTAAGGTTCTTTTTGATTCAATAATGGCTGCCGCGTCTGTACTTAAATTACCTTGCGAATCATAGCCGCCCGGTAAAGGCAGTTCTTCGTTTTGGGCCTTATACTGTTGCAGCTTGCCATAGGCATATTGCGAAATAGCCATATCCAGCACCACGTGTCCATCCTTGCGTGGTATCGAAATAACTAAGGGGTTATTACCCAGCCTCGGGTCCAAACCACCCCAGGGCGGCAGGTTAGCAATGGTATTGGTAAAACAAATGCTGATGTATCCGGCTTCTGCGGCTTGCCAGCCGTAAGTGCCACCACGCATCCAATGGTTGGTATTTTTGATAGCTATGCAGCCAATACCATTTTCATTAGCCAGTTCTATAGCCCGGCTCATGCAAAAACGGGCATTTAATATGCCTGGTCCCAAATTGCCGTTCCATTGTTCAATGGCGCCTAAGCCACCCTCTTTAGTAGGCTCGGCATCG
>DASWOZ010000217.1:0-4322 GCA_036398535.1 Mucilaginibacter sp.
TTGCGCTTAACGTATGGCCCTGCAACATATACCGGCGACCGGTGTGCGTCAATATGATCGGGCCCGTTTTGAGCGTCATCCTCCAGTACAAATACAACAGACTCCTTCCATATTGAACTTTTTGAAAGATGATCAATCAACATACCTACTGCCTGGTCATTATCTGCTACGGCTGCTATTGGGGATATGGTGCCCTTTCTCTGTCCGCTGGTATGATCATTACCCAGGCGGACAGAATTAAATTGTGGTACCTGGTTAACGCGTAGCAGTGAGTCAAAATCATGCGCCCATATTTCTTCACGTTTAATATCGGTGATACTGAGATCAAACCCCGGCGATTGCGGGCAAAGATGCCCCTGCAATGACTTAATGTTGGCCTTGCCGTTTGCAGCAAACTCGCCGTAGGTGCGGTAGCTTACACCCGCCCGTTTACAATAATCCCATATATAGCCATCTTTTGGGTCGCCAATTTTACGTTCACCTTCCGAGTCATAATTACCACCGCGGCCCCCGTAGCTAGTGGGCCAGGTTTTCTCAATAAAATCAGTAGCATAAGCCGCCATGCTCCAGTTATGGCCGTCGGCACTAACTTCTGCATCTACATAAAAATTGTCAAGCAATGCAAATTCATTAGCTATTGCATGTGCATTAGGTGTAACCTTTTTGCCGAAAATGCAAAGTGAAGTGTCGCCATTACCTTGTGACATATCGCCTAAAACCTGGTCATAAGTACGGTTTTCCTTAATAATATAAAACACATATTTAATAGGCGATTTTTCCATCTGGTTACGCGGAACTGGGTTGCCTGTTTCGCCCGGTGCCTGCTTTTCTACCTGCGTGGTAAATGGCGTATTGGCATAAACCTGGCGGGAATAGATTTTAAGCCGATCTTTATCCGGTGCATCTATTATTGAAAGTGTTCCTTTAAATAAACCACCAATGTACTGCTCTTTGCTATTAACCGGGCTTTTTTGGTACCCGCTATTATCTGCTTTTTTAACTGGCTGTGGCCCCATTGGGTTAGCCATTGAGGTAAAGCCTTTGCCATTAGCTACTAATATTTTATTCCCCAACGTTTTGACGTTGGTAGGGTACCAGCCCACCGGGATGAAGCCATTGCTTTGGCTACTGCCGGGCTTGCTTACATCAAATACAGCTAAGCAGTTATTATCCGCATTGGCAATGTATAAAGTTTTTTCATCGGCAGATAATGTAAGCCCGTTAGTAGTTGATCCCGTTAACTTGGTTGGGTAAAGCGCGGTAGCTATTATTTCGACAGTTTTATTTGTACTGGTATTGATAACAGATACCGAGTTATCATTTGCATTAGCTACAAATAGCCAGTTCCCCTTTTTGTTCAGCAATAATTCATTTGGATGATTACCGACTTTTATATTGCTGATAGTTCCGGTTAGTGTATTATAGCAGCTTACCTCTTCGCCGCCCCATATAGATATATACAATACTTTTTCGTCGGGCGATAGTATACAATTATAGGCTTCGGCCGGTAATTTTACACGCTTTAAAATTTTGTGGGTATTAGGATTAATGATATATAAAGAGCTATCCTCTTTTGTAACGGTGTATAAAGTCGAGTTATTTTTAGTAACCGTTATTCCTGTTGCACAAATTTTGCCTTTTGGCCAGGGTAAGCCCAATTTAATGGTATCAGCTTTTCCAATTTTGTTGTCTTGTATATCGAATGCCATTATCCAGTTGTCATTACCACCTGATGCGTAGAGCTTTTTTTCATCATGACTAAAAGCCAGGCCATACCATGATTTTCCTACTACTTTTTCGTCCAGTAGTTTTTCATTTACAGGGTCAATTAGCTGGATGGATTGGGTACTTTGGCCGTTATTAGTAACGGCCAGTAACTTTCCGGATGCGGAGAGTTGCAGGTTCAAGGGCAGATCGCCCAATTGTAAATGCCGCCCTGCAGGGCTCAGTTTCCATCCGTTTGGTAATAGCACCTGTTCGGTTTGCGCTATATTACCCGGTAGTTGGGCTTTTGATTGCAAAGCCGTAAATAAAACTGTTGATACTATAAGAAATAGTTTTTGCTTCATGATTTTATAGTTAAGCCAATCAAAAATACAGATTGCTTAACCGGGAAAATATCAGTTAACAAAAACATAATGTTAAACCTATAAAGGCGTAACGCGAGTGGTGAAATTACTTATCCAGCCTGATAACCGATTTAATAACAGAATCTTTCTGTGTGGAAGACAGCTTATAATTAAAATTAAATAAAGCCCCTTCAAAATCACCATAGCTTGGGTTGGGAATCACAATATAGCGGCTGCCAAATTCTTTGGTTAGTTTTTCGGTCGTCGCCATTCTGCTTTGCTCAGATGGGTGGTTATCATATTGTGCATCAAAATCGGGCAGATTATCGCCAAAAAGCAAAACAATTTGATGTGTTTTTAAAACCTGTTGCCTGCGTATTTCTTTACTGGATGCTTTTTGTTTTAAGAGTAAATGCGTACTATCGGCATAAGGTAAATTATATAATTTCAGGTTCTTCATGGTGCCGGTACGTTCATCTTCATCGCGGTTGGTAATGTAATATACCGCTACACCCCTTGAGGCAGCATATTTAAAAAATGACGGTGCGCCGGGTACGGTATCCGCTATACCTTTTGCTGTCCATTGCTTCCAGGTTTTGCTGTCAAAATCTAAATTTTGTATGGCTCTTGCGGCAT
This sequence comes from Mucilaginibacter sp., assembly GCA_036398535.1. Taxonomy (GTDB): domain Bacteria; phylum Bacteroidota; class Bacteroidia; order Sphingobacteriales; family Sphingobacteriaceae; genus Mucilaginibacter. The sequence continues at coordinate 2,706 of DASWOZ010000217.1, forward strand.
CATACGGGCTATTATCCAACAAGGTTTCGTCAATGTCTGTAACTACCGCATAAGGTTTTTTGCTGTGCTTGGTTATAGCTTTGTCTAACCGTAATCTGGCTAAATTATAAGCCTGAAAACATAGCGCCTTATACTCTGCCGCCCGTTGCTGGTATAACGATGCCCAAACCTTACCATCATTAATAATGGATGTTTCCGGCTTGTTATCTACTGGTTTTGTAGTGCATGCTGCGTATGTCAGTATTAAAATACCAGCTAAAAAAGACAGTTGAAATTTCTTTATCATTAAATTATTACAAAAGCCCAGGCTTTATTTTTTCCGTAAACTCTTTTGCAAACTTATTCAATTTGGGCTGTATCACAAATGCGCAGTAAGGCTTATCCCGGTTGCCGGTAAAGTAGTTTTGATGATAATCTTCCGCTTTATAAAATTTACCGGCAGCCGTAATCTCCGTTACAATGGGGCTATCAAAAACTTTTTCGTCGGTTAGTTTTTTGATCATTGCTTCGGCTTGTTGTTTTTGCTGATCGTTATAATAAAATATAGCCGAGCGATATTGCGTACCCACATCATTTCCCTGGCGGTTTAATGTGGTTGGGTTATGTGTTCTGAAAAATATCAACAGCAATTCATCAAATGAGATCTCATCGGCATCATATTCCAGGTCGATTACTTCGGCATGTCCGGTATCGCCATTACATATTTCCATATAAGTAGGATTATCTGTATGGCCACCCATGTAACCGGAGGTTACACTTTTTACACCTTTAAGCGTTTGAAATATAGCCTCGGTGCACCAAAAGCAACCATTGGCAAATGTTATACGTTGTATATTCATATATAAGCTTATTAACAAATATAAGGGCTGTTTGATTTAAATGCGTCCAAACATTTGAAAATGTCAATCTAATTACTAAATTTTGAGTAAACTCACATTAAACCAAACTCATTATGAAAATCGCTGTATTAATTGCCCGTGTATTGCTGGGCCTTATTTATGTAGTATTCGGAATTAATTTTTTCTTTCCTTTTATTCACATGGCACAACCACCCATGAGCCCTACGGCTACTGCTTTTGAAACCGGCCTTTTTGGTACAGGCTATTTTTTTCAATACATGAAAGTTATTGAAATTGTTAGTGGCTTATTTCTATTGATTAACAGATACACGGCACTATTTGCACTTATTCTTTTCCCTATCAGTTTAAACATTTTCCTGTTTCATTCTGTATTGGCACCTGCGGGTATACCATTAGGAACAGCGGTAATAATACTTAATTTGTTTTTAGGTTATGCTTACCGTAAATATTATAGCGGTATGTTTACAGCAACGCCTACGGTATAACCTTATGAAGATTACTATATTAATTTGCCGCATCCTGCTCGGGTTTCTTTACCTGGTGTTTGGCTTGGATTATTATCTTCATTTTATACCTTATCAACCGTTACATACGGGTGTACCGGGGGCTTTTATTGCAGGGCTTAAGGGCACGGGCTATTTTTACCCAATGTTAAAGGTTATACAAATAATTGGCGGGTTAGCTTTATTAATTAACCGTTACCCTGCGTTTTTTGCTGTTGTTTTTTTTCCTATAAGTTTAAATGTATTACTTTTTC
>DASWOZ010000218.1:0-12020 GCA_036398535.1 Mucilaginibacter sp.
GATATGTGCGGTTGACGCAATCTCGTAGCTGACAGATAGCGGGTCAGCCTATCAGGGACGAGATTGCCACGCTACGCTCGCAAGGACATAATTTTTTATTTTAATTTAATCATACCCATCTATCCATCCCAATATCCCCACCATGTCATTGCGAAACAAGGGCAATGCGGGGGATATGTGCGGTTGAAGCAATCTCGTCGCTGGTAGATAGCGGGCCAACCTGTCGGGGATGAGATTGCCGCGCTATGCTCGCAAATGCGAAATAGAGCCAGGGGTAGTGACTGAGCGTCGAAGCAAGGCAATGACATAACATAGATTATTTAATCCCATCGTAATAAATTATCCCGTTAAGGTTCAGACAAATTTTTTATCTTATTTTTGCGCGCGAAACAATTATGGCAAAAAAGGGCATTTTATTAGTTAATTTAGGAACACCGGACAGTCCGAAAACGGCAGATGTACGCAAATACCTTGACGAGTTTTTAATGGACCCACGGGTAATTGATATAAACCCAGTATTACGCACTTTTTTAGTAAAAGGAATTATCGCGCCTTTTCGTTCCCCAAAATCGGCCAAATTATATCAGCATATATGGAATGCCGAAACAGGCTCGCCATTATTACATTACAGCCTGTTACAGCACCAGGCTTTAAAGGAGCGCCTGGGCGATGAATACCAGGTAGAACTGGCTATGCGTTATCAAAGCCCATCAATTGAATCGGCATTAAACCGGTTAAAAGATGCTTTGGTGAGCGATATTAAAGTAATAGCCCTGTTTCCGCAGTATGCATCGGCAAGTACGGGGTCAGTTTATGATAAAGTAATGGAGTTGGTGAGGCAGTGGCAAACTATTCCTAATATATCTTTTATTAACTCCTTTCATGATAATGAGGGGATGATTGAAACTTTTGCCGAAAATGGCAGAAAATATCAACCTGAAACGTATGATCATATTTTATTCAGCTTTCACGGATTACCGCAAAGACAGTTAAAAAAATGCGATCATACACATAGCTATTGCCTGCAGGTTGATGGTTGCTGCAATACTTTGAACGATACCAATAAATTTTGCTACTCGGCACAATCCCATGATACGGCCCGGCTGATTGCCCAAAAATTAAACCTGCCTAAAGAAAAATACACCATCTGTTTCCAGTCGCGCCTGGGCAGCGACCCGTGGGTACAGCCTTATACCACCGAAATTGTTGCCAAATTAGCCAACGAAGGCAAAAAGCGCCTGCTGGTGTTTTGTCCTGCTTTTGTAGCTGATTGCCTGGAAACCGTTTATGAAGTAACAGAAGAATACGGTGCCGAGTTTAAAGCCTTAGGCGGTGAGCACATCCAACTGGTAGAAAGCTTAAATGACTCGCCAACCTGGATAGACGCATTGGAGAAGATGGCGAAAGCGTAATTCCATTCCCTACTTGTCATTTTTTGCTATGGTTACTCATGCTCTTTCTGCATTTAGCGAAATTTTATTTCTCATGACGATAAATTATCTAAACAATTATCGCTTCCCGATTGTAAATTAAGTATGAAGATTATAACCCTACATACACCTATCGTAGCAGATGAATTGCTGGCCCATTTAACACAAAAGTTAAACCCTTTATTTAAAGAACAGCGGCAACAGGATATTAACTTTAAAATTGAAAAAAACGGCGAGGTAGTTGAAATATCACAGCCTGAATTATATGAAGGCGTGCTTTTTAGTTTGGAAATAAAGGGCAAGAAACTTTGGATAACCCGTAATGAGCATTACGTAGATGACGTAAACTCATTAACTATTGAATCAATATTAAACAGCCTGTTCGAAGACCTGTCGGATGATCCAAGAGGCGTGGATCTGCTTATCGAAGGATAAAAAAATCCCCGGCAATGTTACTTTACCGGGGATCGTATATTTAGTTGATTTATTTTAGCCGTTTATCCAGCTAAATTTATATTCCAGCATGGGGTTTTTCATGCGTTCGGCAACACGCAGTAAACGCGCCGGTAACTGCATGATATAATCGCGGGCCTTTTCGCCTGATTCATTTAAATCCGTAATGCTCTCTATATGCCATTCTTCAATTAATTCCTTTAATATATCTACATAATCAATAGCTGTATATATACCCAGGCGTTGCGCGGCATCAGTAAAGTGACCAAATGTTTGACCTATCTTTAAGCCAACTTCACGTAAAAAATGTGCCGGCATTACAATTTTCTTGCGCATCATATCCTCAAAAGCCAGCATAGCTTCATTAGGATCTACTTCAAAAACTTTTTCGATAAAGTATTTATAAGCCTTTGCATGGCGGGCCTCATCAGATGCGATTACACCACACATTTTTGATAACAAGGTATCCCCATCCTTTTTAGCCTGCGAAGCCACGCGGCGGTGAGATACATTGGTAGCCAGTTCCTGAAAGGAGGTATATATAAAATTACGGTATGGATCACGCCCGGTACCTATATCAAAGCCATCAGCAATTAAATACTGGGTAGAAACCTCCATCATACGCATGTTTACACGGCCCGATAAGTACAGGTATTTGTTTAGCAAGTCGCCATGGCGATTCTCCTCAGCTGTCCAATGCCTGGTCCATTTCATCCAGCCACCCTCTTCATCTTTTGAAACCCCTTGAACCATGGTTAACCATGATTCATAAGTAGGCAGCGCTTCTTCAGTAATGGTATCACCAATTAATACAGCTACCAAATCGTAAGACAGGCCACGGGCACTTTCCTGCATGTCTTTTACTTCACTGTAAAAGGTATCTCTCGAAGAATCAGGCAAAAAATCAGACGGCTGCCAAATTGTATCTATTGGCTTTAAATATTCATGCATTTTTTTCAGCATGAACTTTTCGATATGAGCCATCACTTCCCGGCGTTTTTCTTCAAAAAATTGCATCTGTATTAGTTTTATAATTAGTTAAAAAAACTCGTATGAGTTGTAGCAAATGTAAGCAAATTAATAAATATATTTTTGCTTATCCCTTATATCCAATAGCATCCTTCATACAATCGGGCAAGGTGTTAATAGCAGGTTTCCCATCAAAAATGGAAAACGTAGTATTATAATCCCATAACATGCCGGGGATGTTTAATGTTTTCAAAGCATTCCGTACCGCTTTTATATACCGGCAACGGCTCTCCAGGTCGGCATATTTATTATATACCCCATATTCGCCGCATAAAATGGGGACATGGTACTTTTCGCCCCACTTTTTCACAATAGTTAATTTATCCATAATCGACTGCTCATTCCCATCATGCATATATTGGTAATAGTTAGTTTCGCCCCAGGTGCTTTTTGACTGTGGGTTAAGTGCAGGAAATTTTTCCGCATTATAAGGAAATGGCACCCCGGTTGTCGCTTCCTGCTCACCGGCCCACGTTGCGCCCTGATGAGTAAATAAGAAAGGTTCGTAAAAGTGAAAAGTATAAATGATATTCTCATCTGCCAGGCGCACAAACCGGCTCAACTCATATATGCTGTTAAAGTTTGATGCCCCTATTATCAGTGTGCGGCGCATATCAATTTTTCTGATCGCCGTTGTTATATTGTAAGCAGCATCCTTCCAAATTTGCGGGTCCATATGCGGCGGCTCGTTATAGAGTTCAAATAGCAGGTCGTCGGGGTTTTTATTAATATACCTTTTAGCTAATAAACTCCATGTATTTATAACGCGCTGTGTTTCTGAAATGTAATTATCGTTGTCTAATTCGCCGTAATGGTAATCTATAATTAACTTAATCCCATATACATTGCATTGTTTAATTACACCATCAATAACTGTAAGTACCTTTTCAACAGGTATGTTATGTAATTCAAAATAGGTAAACGCTACCGGCAGCCTAATACTTTTAAACCCCAGCTTTTTAAGCAATGCAAAATCTGCCGGATGCAGTGCGTTCTCATTTAAAATATCTTTACTCCAGGTTTGTTCAAGCCATGAAATACTTACGCCATTATCTAAACTTTTGGCCCTTTTAAATGCAGTTTCGCGTTCGCCCGGTGCGGTTGGATTGCTTTTTGCTATTAAGCAGTGAATAACTATAGCTAATAAGAGGAAAAACCGGATCAGCATCCGGTTTAGAAAGTAAAATTTAAAGGTTGTTTTTTTCACCTATTTTTATTGAAATATTTTAGGGCAGATTCAATCTTATAATTTAGAAAGATAATAATGTTTGTTCAGATAACTAAAGAAGAATTTACAAAGGATATTTTAAAAAAGGCCTGGTACCAAACTAATAATATAATCTGGACCATTCTTTTCCTGTACCCGCTTATCAGCATTATTGATTTTATATACACGCCAGAGATATGGGTACAGTTTTTAATTGTACGTATAATAACCATTTTAATCATATATGCGCTTTATAACTTTTTCAGATGGAAAAATTATAATTACCGTATTCTTTTGCACATTACCTTTTTTATGCTTTCGGTCACCTCGGCCATTTTGTGTAATATAGTTAATATACAACAGCTAAATATTTATTTCCTTATTTATTCGGCCATCATATTGTTTTTTAACCTGCAGATATTTTGGGAACCTATTCATTCGGTTATTCAATCGCTAATAGCTTTAATTCTGCTTTCCATATTTTTCAACACGCTTAACCAGTATTCGTTAGATCTTTTTGTGTCAAACGGAGGCCAGTTCTTTTTTATTATTGCGTCTATTTCCTGTTTAATCCCGAGCGCGCGTTATAAAGTAATTGAACGCGATGTACGCAATCAAATATTAATTGAAAAATCTAACGAACAATTAAAATCGCAAAACAGGGATATTGTTGAAAAGAATGAGATCATTGACAGGCAATATGAACGTTTGCTCAAGATGGACGAGCAAAAAAATAGCTTTATTAATATTGCCGGTCATGATCTGAAAAACCTGATCGGCTCCATTGTTATGAGTAATAATATGATAAAGGAGGAGGAGTATCGCCTGAGTGCAGATCAAAAAGAATTTGTGGATTATATTACTGAATCGGCCGAAAAAATGCAATACATGCTGAATAAGCTAATGGATATGAAGGAGATCGAATCGCCCGAGATGAAGTTTAAAATGGAGGTTTTTGATGTTAATGCCGAAGTTAGGCACATATTCAGAGGGTTAATAGAAACCGCCCAAATGAAAAACATACATTTGGTAGATAATATTTTAAAATTACCATTGCATGTTAAGCTGGATAAGGTATTTGCAGGCCAGGTATTTCAAAATTTATTATCAAATACCATTAAGTTTTCGCAAACCAACAATAACATCAGGGTGGTTACCAGACTTCATCGTCAAAAATTTGTTTTTGAAATAATTGACGAAGGCATAGCCATAGGGCAAGAGGAACTGGACATGATGTTTAATAAACTAAAAGCCTTAAGTGAAGCTTCAGATGCCCAGGAGAGCCGCCTTGGTCTTGGCCTTTCAATTGCTAAATTGATGACCCATGAAATGGGCGGCGAATTAACATACCGTAGCGATGATAACGGCAACTATTTTAAAGTAGAGTTTAACGTAATTAACTAAATATTGGATCCTGATGAATAGATTTTTAAGCTTATTAGCCTTTTTGTTTTTATTAAGCACAACATCGTCTGCACAAACCATTTTAACCTTTAAGGCCATGGGGCATGAAGATGACGCCATAGTTGGGCAAAGCGGCAGCAGCGCGTATTATTTAAAAATTGACCCGCAGGTTGAGTTGAACGGAAGCAAGCTGGTTTTGTATTTTCAGCCTTCGCAAGCATTGGTACCAAGCCTATCCTACATCAATATTATTATTAATGACAGGCCTGCTTATAGCGGCCGTTTAACTAAAGATTCAATTCAATCAGCTACGCTTAATTTATCACGCGAGGATATTTCAAGTGATAAATTTTTAAAGATCCAGGTTAAAACCGCATTGGTTATTACAGATGATAAATGTAAGGATCTTGACAATCCGGCCATGTGGCTCAAGGTTAAAAACTTCTCTTATCTATCATTGGTGCGTAACAGCAAAAGTTTTTATAATAATGTAAATATTGGTAACTGCTTTGAATCATTAAAAGCGATTGTTTATCCTTCAAACCCAAGCCTGCATGATCTGAAAGCAGTTGCATGGGCCTATGCGCGGTTAAAAAAGGCGAATGTCAGAAACATTGTGGTTTACGAGAATGGTAAAGTGCCCGACAGTGTAAAAAGCTATATTATGGTAGGTAATTATGAAAGCTTACCTGCTGATAAACGGGCTATGATTAAAATAACACCGCAAAAAAATGAAGGGTTATTTTATTTAAATAAATCAACCGCCAATATAGTTGATACGGTTATACGGCTGGTTAATGTAAAAGGGCAGCTCATGTCGGTAAAAACACTATCGCCAAGTGTGGTGCCATCCGAAGTATTATTTATTACCGGCGGTGATGATACAGGGTATGAAAAAACCATAACCGCATTAGGTAATATTAACATCCTTAATTCAACCTTTGGCGATTACCTTTTAGTTACACAGGCTGAAAATACCTTCTTTAAAACTATTGACGAGAACCGGTCAAAATTAACATTCAGGCAAATTGGCGGTACTACCAATTTCATGTCGGGTATTGGGTCATTAAAAAGCACTTATAATTTTAAGAACAGTGATTTTAGCTTTACACCTAAAGAGGTTGAGATAAGGGTTATAGCCAACTATAGTAGTTTAGCGCAGGGCGACCGCGGCTATTTAAATATTTACCTGAACGGCCAGCTCATTAATACCGAAAAGCTGGATGGATCGGGCAAAGTAAATACAGCAGTTACCATTAACCGTTACCAGCATCATAAATATAATACGCTCGAAACTGAGTTTAGGTTTTACTCAAGCGGTGGTAACTGCCAGGCCAGCTTTAACGGTTTTTTTGCCGAGGTTGACGTAGATAAATCATACCTGGAATCAAAAAACCCATTTATTACCAATGACCTTAGCTTTTATCAGTATCCTGAAGCCTTTAACAGTGGTACCACACGTATTGTGGTAAGTAAAAAATACGCCAACTATGCCGGGGCTGCCATGGGCGAGATCATGTATGAGCTTAATAATAATATTAATGCCAATAACTTCCCTGAGTTTATGTATTCAGAACAATTGGGGAAAAATGATCTGAAGAAAAATAACATTATCGCGTTATTATCACACGATGATAAGTTGATGGATGATTTTCCGGATGCGCCTATTAAATTTAACCAGGCATTCCGGCTATATAATAATGAAAATAATAAGGTCGTCTATTCCCTGTCAGATTCCGTTTCTAACGGCTTAGCGCAGATATTTTATGGGCGAAGTAATAACGCCGTGCTTGTGCTAACGGCAACCGGTAAAAACCTGGCCAATGCCTTTTTAGCGGCCTCCAGATCAATTACCGAGCAATTGTCAACACTTTCAAGTAACGTAGCTATATCTGATGTAAACAATAATAAATATTTGTTTAACATCAGCAAATCAAGCGAAAACCTGGAGTATATTGATACCAAAAGTGTATTAACCCGTTTCTGGGAAAGTTATAACTTATATATCTTACTGGGGCTGTTGGTATTAATACTGCTGTCATTCTTATATATACGTGCGAAAGTTCAAAAATCACAGGATATGTTTAGCGAATAACCTGTAAACAGCAATGACGTTGATTGGTGCGGGGGATTACTGTTTATATTTTTAACTACTTTATTATTTTGATGAGAATGGATATTTCAATTCCTGAGCTTTTAATTAAAGATGGCTTTATTACGCATAGCGATAAGGAAAAAATGGATGATTTTTCATCCCGTTCAGGATTATCCTTTATAAAAATCGCATTAAACTTTGGCTATATATCCCGCAAAAATTACGAGCGCTCACTGGCGGGAGCCGGATATGTGCTTGACGTGCAAGCACGCGAGCAGGCGCATGATGCGGAGATATTAAAACAAATAGAACTAAAGTTTGCCGATGCACATTTAGCCCTGCCATTACGAATAGAAAATGGCAAAGTGATAACGCTGATGGCTAACCCAAACGACCCTCTGTTTGTTGACTTTATTAAGTTTACCTATGACATGGAGCCGGAGATCATCATCGCATCCGATCTGGATATTACCTGGATGACTCATATATTATTAGGCGAAAAGTATGTAAAATCGGCAGTTTTTGAACTTTTTAACCGTGATCCTAATAGCTCGGCATTGGTTACATTTACCAGTCCGCAACTTATTTTTATTTTTTCGTTAATGGCTGTTACGGTTATAGGCCTGGTACTAAACTTTAAAAACACAACCATAACTATTAATGTACTGTTAAGCTTGTTTTTTGTTATCTCTATTATATTCAAGCTGTTTTTGGCATTAGTTGGATCGCGGTTTGAATTATACCAGGCCGTTACCAGGCTGGAGGTAAAAGAAATTGTAGACGAAGAACTACCTGTTTATACCATTCTTCTCCCCGTTTATAAAGAGGATAAGCTGATTAAAAAGCTGATATGGAACCTGCAAAGTTTGGATTACCCGCGCGAAAAACTGGATATTAAATTGTTGATAGAGGAGGATGACGATAAAACTTTAACTGCTGTACGTGACCTTGATTTCCCGGCTATTTTTGAAGTTATTATAGTGCCTTTTCACATGCCTAAAACCAAGCCTAAGGCCTGTAATTATGGGCTTCATTTTTCGCGCGGTAAATATTTAACTATTTATGATGCCGAGGATATTCCGGACACCGATCAGCTTAAAAAAGTAGTGGCCCTGTTTGCCAAGCTGCCATCTAATTACATTTGTATACAAAGTGCGCTGAATTATTTTAACCGCAACGAGAACTTTCTTACCCGTATGTTCACCCTTGAATACTCTTATTGGTTTGATTATATGCTACCCGGCCTGGATACTTTTGATATTCCTATTCCTTTAGGTGGTACAAGCAATCACTTTAAATTTGAATATTTAATTGAATTAGGCGGATGGGACCCTTTTAACGTAACAGAGGATGCCGATTTGGGTGTCAGGGCATATGCAAAAGGCTATAAAGTGGCCATTATTAACTCTACTACTTATGAAGAGGCCAATAACGAACCGATTAACTGGATTCGCCAGCGTTCGCGATGGATAAAAGGGTATATGCAAAGCTATCTGGTACATATGCGCGACCCGGTTGCACTTTGGAAAAAAATTGGATGGAAGGGTTTTTGGGGATTTAACTTTTTTATTGGCGCTACGCCTATTACCTTTTTGGTGTATCCCCTGCTGCTTGCTATCTTTTTATGTTACGTCATATTTGATATGTCGTCTATCCGGTCATTTTTTCCTGATTGGGTATTATTTATGTCCATATTTAATTTAATGGTGGGTAATATATTAATGATATATGTAAATATGATGGCGGTATTTAAACGCAGGTATTATGAACTCATCTTATTTGCTATAGCTAACCCTATATATTGGTTAATGCATTCCATATCTGCCTATAAAGGCTTATATCAGTTAGTTGTTAAGCCTTTTTATTGGGAGAAAACAAACCACGGTTTAAGTAAAGTTAATAACCCTACAACTGTATTGAATGAAATTAACTAAGGCCCAATATCTTTTAATTATTACTATCCTGTTGGGCATATATTACCTGATATGTGGTATTTATTTAAATAAGCTGGGCTATTACAGCCCCGAAGGGTTGTTTTATGTTGAAAAAGCAAGGGTGGTTTTTGAAGGAATGGGGCAAAAATTAAAAGTAGTTGGATTAACTTCTCCATTGCTGCCATTTTATTCAACGTTTATTTTTACTTCTATCAGTGCCGAACTGGCACCTGTATTTGCATCGGCTATTGGTACAGCCATGCTTTTTTACATTATTGCAGCTACAATGACCAAACGCATTGCAGATAGTTTTTATTTAGTGGTATTGCTGGCTATATTTTTATTTCATCCCGGTATGTTGTATACGGCTTGTTCGGGCAAGGGTATTTATATGGCGCTTATTTTCTTTTTTATGTTTTTCTTGAACATATTTAAATATTATACGTCAAATACTACCTTCCACATTTCAATTGCCAGTATGTGCCTTATTGTATTGGTGTTTTGCGATTATAAGTTTATATGGCTCACGCTGTTTTTTATTCCGTTAGTTTTTTCAATAGCTGTCCATTCTTTAAATCTGGGCGAAAAGGAGCATATCTTCAGAATATCGTTAAGCTTTAATAATCCTTCTTTGCGCAGAAAGCTAATCAATAAAACCTTTGCCATATATGTCATATTGTTTATACTACCCGTGGCATCAATAATATGTTATAAGCTATTGAACCTTACCAATGCCAATGATGTGGATTATTTTATTGAAAGCCCGTATGCCACATGGACGGTTTTAGCTGAAAGACTTAATTATGAATCGTTTATTATGAGCACCAATTTCAAATCGCCAGATATTTCGCTTTTAATATCGGCTAAGGTGCTATTATTTTGCCCGCTAATGTTGTTAAGCATATATCTGTTCAGGCAAAATAATTACCAAATATTAACGCTGTTAACACCATTTGCGCTTATTGAATTTTTACACATCAAGTATGAGAAAGCAGCGATAGTTTATGAGTACTACCTCATGTTTATCATACTGTCCTTTTTGTGCATTATTATCAGGGGGCCAGCACTTAAAAATCAGCTTACGTTTAAAATATTATTAGGGGCGGGAATAGCAATCCAGCTTTTTAGCGGGTATTACTACATGAAAAATTCGCCGGTTGCAGAGGAAAGAAACTTTTTAACCGTACTTACACAACGCACCGTTGACGGACAACAGGATGAAAATAAGGATATGGCTGGTTATTTGAATGGCTTGCCCGACGATGCGAAAATTTTACTGGATGATGCTGTTTGCTATCAAATTGTAGCTTTTACCAATAATGTTAAAAACTTAACCATGCCTTACCAGGAAAATTTTATAAGCGCTATTGAAACACCATGGGATTACGATAATTATATATTGATCGCGTCAGACAAAAACCCGGTAAGGGCTTATAGTGTGTTAAATACCCGGTATGGCCCCATTATGAACATGGCCAATAACACTAAACTGCAAAAAGTTTACGAAACAGAACATTGGTCATTATATCATATTCTGTAAACAACAGCGCAAAAAAAACATCCGCCCTTTTGGACGGATGTTCTTCATACGAATATAAAATAGTTTCTTAACTTACTTTTACATTTACCGCATTAATGCCTTTTTTGCCTTGCTCTACATCGTAGGTAACGCTATCGTTTTCACGAATAGTGTCGATTAGGCCTGAAGCATGTACAAACACTTCGCTGCTACCATCACTTGGTATGATAAACCCGAAGCCTTTGCTTTCATTGAAAAATTTTACTGTTCCTTGCATTATATTGTTTATTAATTTTTATAAAGATATGTTTAAATAATCATAAGCACAACTAAAAAAATTGTGCTATTATACTTAAATGCCATAAATACAGCTTAAAATTACAAGTAAACAATAAAACCAAACCATAAAAATATTGGGTTTAGGGCAATTTATTAGCAGATCAAAGTATTGCCGAATAACAACATTACTATATTTAAGCCTATATAAATTACCTGCATTTTACCTATAAACGCGGTTTAACCATATTATACTTTATCGTTAATAACGGCGACGCCTGCGTACTACAACCCTGCGGTGATGGTAGTAGTGCCTTCTGTGGTATACGCCAACCCTGGGTGGCGGTGGCGGCCTGCGTAAACGCAGATGGATAGCCGGCAACGGCGGATGTGGTGGCGGTGGCGGCAACCTTATCTGGCCCTGCGCAGCAGCAAAAGTAAATACTGTTATTAGTGCAATAAATAATATTTTGATGATCTTCATATCATGATCCGGTTAAAATCTGTTACCTGTATAACTATAAACAAAACAATTAGTTTGATTGTCTCTAAATCAAATCATTAAAAAACCATGTTATTGAAATTATCGTTTCTAATGATAGCAGTAAAGTAAATATATGAAATTAATACCCGGATGGTTGCTTGTGTTGATTGGCCTGCCCGCTATAGCCCA
>DASWOZ010000219.1:0-13486 GCA_036398535.1 Mucilaginibacter sp.
CTCTTTGATACAGCGTGCAGCATCAGCTTCCATGCCACCGCCAATTTCACCAATCATAATGATACCATGTGTATCAGGATCATTCATTAATAATTCAACCGCTTCTTTAGTTGGGGTACCAATTATTGGGTCACCACCAATACCAATTGCGGTAGTGATACCTAAACCAGCTTTAACCACCTGGTCAACCGCCTCATAAGTCAACGTTCCTGATTTTGAAACTACGCCTACATTACCTTTTTTGAAGATAAAGCCCGGCATAATACCGATCTTACTTTCATCAGCCGTAATAATACCCGGGCAGTTTGGCCCGATAAGGCGAGAATTTTTATCAGATAAATATTCTTTTACCTGTATCATATCCTTAGTAGGGATACCTTCAGTAATACATACAATAACTTTAATACCCGCTTCGGCTGCTTCCATTATCGCATCGGCTGCAAATGCAGGCGGCACAAAAATGATAGATACATTAGCGCCGGTTTCTTTAACCGCATCGGCAACTGTGTTAAACACAGGTTTATCCAAATGTAACTGGCCACCTTTGCCCGGTGTAACACCACCAACCAATTGGGTACCATACGCTATCATTTGCGTAGCATGGTAAGTACCTTCATTACCTGTAAAACCCTGAACGATAACTTTAGAATCTTTATTTACGAGAACACTCATTGGCTTTTTACTTTTTTGTAGCGCAAAGCTAAAGTTATTGACTATAATCTCAAATAATTTTTTAGTGTAAAAGCACTTTAAATACGTTTGGGTATGTAATATTATTAGGATAATTATTGGTTTTGTGTTTTCGGCTCCTAATTGATAGGTGACCATAGGGTGTAACGCGTGTTAAACCAATCAATAAAAATTATATTTTTGAATACATACCACACAAAAATGCAATTATCAGAACTTGACATTTCTAATACCTTATGCCGACTACTTTGAAGTGGACATTTGACGACAGACTTGAATTAAATAAGGGGAAATATTTCACAATGACACCTGCGCCCGGATGACGGATTCTAACTGTCCAGACTTTTCTTTTAATCATTGGTGATGAAGTAATTACCTCCATTTTATCCGGATTTGCTTTAAGCCTGGACGAATTGGTCACTGACAGACTAAGTTAATGCAAAAACTACTTTGATAAATATATTTTTCTTACTACATTTGCAGCCCGTTTAATGCGGGCAAATAATTAAAAATCAAAGTATAATAATGCAACAGTACGAAATCGTTATCGTTCTAACCCCGTTGTTATCAGAAGAAACTGCTAAAGAGGCCACAGCCAAATACAGCAAGATCTTAACTGATGGCGGAGCCGAAATTGTCCAGGAGGATAATTGGGGTTTGAGAAAATTAGCGTACCCTATTCAAAAAAAGACAACAGGGTACTATCACTTAACTGAATTTAAGGCTCCGGGTGATTTAATTAATAAACTGGAGGTTGAATTGAGGCGTGATGAGCGCGTACTTCGTTTCCTGACTATAGCTTTGGATAAACACGCCGTAGCTTACAATGACAAAAAACGCAGCGGTGCTTTTAACAAAAACAAACCCGCTAAAACAGAGGAGGCAGCAAGCTAATGGCAAACGATCAGATCAAATACGTTACCGCCCCTAAAGTAGAGGACACACGTAAAAAATACTGCCGTTTTAAAAAGAATGGCATTAAGTATATTGATTACAAAGACGCTAACTTTTTATTAAAGTTTATTAACGACCAGGGTAAGGTATTGCCACGCCGTTTAACCGGAACTTCATTAAAGTTTCAGCGCAAAGTGGCACAAGCCGTTAAACGTGCACGCCACATTGGTTTATTACCTTATGTTACAGATTCATTAAAATAAGCAGGAGGAAAAAGCCATGGAAGTTATTTTAAAACAAGACGTAAAAAACCTGGGTGATAAAGACGATGTAGTAAGCGTTAAACCAGGTTATGGCCGTAACTACCTTTTACCAAAGGGTTATGCCATATTAGCTACAGTTTCTGCACGTAAAGTTTTAGCAGAAAATTTAAAACAAGCTCAATTTAAACAAGATAAGATCCGCAAGGATGCTGACGCGATAGCTGCCCGTTTAGAAGGTATAACCCTTCACATTGGTGCTAAAGCCGGCGAAAGCGGTAAAATCTTTGGTGCCATCAATACTATCCAAATTGCTGATGCATTGAAAAAAGAAGGCTTTGAAGTGGATCGCCGCCGTATTACTTTTGAAACAGAACCTAAATTTGTTGGTGATTACATCGCAAATATAAATCTGCATAAAGAAGTAAAAGTTCAGGTTCCGTTTACAGTAGTAGCAGAATAATTTTAATTTCGAAAATCGGACTATCGATTTTCGGATAAAACAATAATAAAAAAGGTGTTTAGCATTGCTGAGCGCCTTTTTTATTAACCATTATTTCATACCCAATTACTTGTCATTACGGGCGGACATGAACAGCCTGAGCAGCGAAGCAAACTCGTCGCTTTTTGGTAATTATGCGACGAGCTTACTTCTTGCAATGACACAATGGCAATGGTAAATGACAGAGAAAAATAAATCCCAAATCGAACATCTGAATTTCGAAATTCTTGTATTTTTATCCCGGCATGTTAAAACTCATTCTTCGTATTCTTAAGCTGTTTGTTATCTTTTTTGTGGGTATAACTGTATTTTGGGTTTTGTTGTATCGTTATGTTAATCCGCCGTTTACCTGGCTGATGATTACCCGTGGATTTGAACGCAGAGCAGCAGGTAAAGACTGGAAGATAGATAAGAAATGGGTAAACTTTGATGATATTGCCGACCCTATGAAACGCGCCGCCGTAGCTGCCGAAGACCAAAAGTTTTTAGACCACTTTGGGTTTGACTTTAAGGCGATGGAACGGGCAATTGATAAAAACCAACATAGCCATAAATTGATTGGTGGCAGTACCATATCACAACAAACCGCTAAAAATGTGTTTCTTTGGCCAGGTCGCTCCTACGTGCGTAAAGCATTTGAGGCATACTTTACGTTGCTTATCGAGCTTTTGTGGAACAAGAAGCGCATTATGGAGGTTTATTTAAATGAAATTGAAATGGGTGATGGCATTTATGGTGTTGAAGCCGCAGCACAAGCCTATTACCATAAAGACGCTTTCGATTTAACCAGGCAGGAGGCAGCTGCTATCGCTTCCATATTTCCCGACCCGTTGAAATGGTCGCCTACCAATCCGAGTGACTATGTACGCCATCGGCAGTATTTGATCATGAAGAATATGCGGAGATTGGGGCCGTTGGATTTTTAGGCCATAATTCTTTTGTCATTGATGTAATTATTTATATTTCCAATTCCTTGACTTCCCCTCACTCATCCATTCCAAAGCCTGTTCAATTCTTTTTTGGCGGGTGGGTTCCGTTTTGGCATCTATTATCCACTCCAGGTATTCCCGTTTATGCGATGGGCTAAAAGCCTCAAAAACAGCTTTTGCTTTTGGTTTTTTTTCTAAAGCGCCGATAAAATAATCAGGCGTTTCTATGGGAGCTTTGGGTGCAGATGCGGTTTTTTTAACTACAGCTTTTTTGCCGCTTTTTTCATTCAGCGCAATGGCCTGTAATATAAAATCTTTTAAAATATCATCAAACGGTAAATCGCTAAGTTTGGTAAGGCGACCAAAGTTACCTGCCGATTCTTTTTCACCGCCACGATGGATTACGCCATACAGATCAACGATTGAAGAACTATTCCAGAAACCAAATGAGCAATGCTCTTTAAAAGCGGCCATATTAGCTAAGGTGCCGTTGTATTCAAAAAATGGAAAGCCCCATTTTATGGTTTCGGTTATTAACGGCGATGTGGCATGAATTAATTCGCGCAAGTGCATTAATATGGGTTGGGCAAATTCTGGCGCTTTTGCTATGTATGCATCAACACGGTGATCGTACTGTTCCATACACAAGTATAATAATTTGCAATTAATGTCCCAAAAATTCCTTTAAATCAGGATGATACTGTGAAGTTAGAAATTCGGTTATCGTAAATTCCGCCAGTTCATGTTTATAAAACGGATCTTCTTTAATGATCTTTTCTACCGCTTCCTTTGATTCGGCTAAGGCCAAAATAATCCCGCCGGTGCGCGGCACTTTCCTGCCCGATGCTACAAATATATTTTCCTTATAATATTTACTCAGGTACTTTACATGATCGGCCATGTGCGTATCCAGTTCTTCGAGGGGTACGATGTAGTTAAGGTCGATGATGAACATGCTTCCGGAAATTAGTGTTTGGAGGTTAGAGATTAGTTAGGCCAATTCCCTAATGACTATTGACCAATGACTATTGACTAACCAAATCCCTAAATAATTGTATATGCCAGCTATCTTTAAACGGCACCTCCCATTTGGTATCCAGTTCGGTTAGGTTTTGAACCAGATTGTTAAAAACAATCGAGTCTTTATTGATCTTTCCTTGTTTGATCATATCCTCAAAACCATGGCGCGGCAATGATAATATTTCATTGCCATCGCGATAAGCTAAATTAAAGCGATCAAACAAATTAATATTAAACTGTTGCTCCAGTTGTTTCATAAAATTAACCGACTTATCAATTGAGCATCCGCTGGCACCGGCCTGACTTTCGTCAACTATCAGTATCAAAAAACGATTATAACGTATTTCGGCTTTGGCCTTTAGCTGATGATTATGAGCAGTCCACTGGATTGTAAAGCTGTTTAGATACTGCTGTATTTGCTGTACTTCGGTATCAGCCAGTTTTTTATCCGACTGATAGATCCACACTCTTGAATTTTCAGAAAATTGCATACACAAAGCTATCAAATTATTAACTTAGGCGTGAAGTTTTGTTGTCATGGTAAAATCAGTTCTGTCTAAAATTAAAAAAAACGGCCTATTTTTATCCATTATACTGGTTGCAGCGGTTAGTTATTGCTTTAACCGACACATGGATGAACAGGAAATGCTAACCTGGGGCAATAAATGCCTCATGCAATCTTTCGATGCATCAACAGATACGAAGCTTAAAAAGTGGGAACTGGAGCTAACGCCAGATGCATTTGTGCGCATGCGTAAAATCTATCAAAACGGTAAACAGGAATATTTTTCATTACACTTACACCGCCTTACTGACATTAATTATTTAGGCACCGCCGATGCAGGTACGCTACAACTGCAAACCATTGCTGATGATATTATTGTACAAACACACAATGACCGCAAAGGCGATCTGGATACTTTAGCTACCATGCTTAACATCCCGGTTAAAAACATGCAGCCCGAAAGATTGGATAGCTTGCGTACGGTTTTAGAATATTTTAAAGCGAAGGATTTATAATCCGTTTGCCCTAACAGTAATCTCCGCAATATCCAGTACCGCAATTTCCTGCTCTTTATCTTTGTTCTTCACGCCATCGCTCAGCATGGTCATACAAAAGGGGCAGGCAGCAGCTACTACCTGCGCATCAATAACAATCACCTCATCAATACGCTCGGCATTGATCTCTTTTTGGCCCTGCTCGGGCTCTTTAAACATTTGCGCACCGCCGGCACCGCAGCATAGGCCATTTGATTTGCAGCGTTTCATTTCTACCAACTCCGTATCCAAAATTTCTAAAGCCGCGCGCGGGGCTTCATAAATATTATTACCGCGGCCCAAATAACAGGGATCATGATAAGTTATACGTTTGCCTTTAAAACTTTCACCACCTTCGGCTTTAAGCTTACCTTCATCAATTAATTGCTGTATCAGTTGCGAATGGTGGATCACCTCATAATTACCGCCCAAACCCGGATATTCGTTTTTGATGGTATTAAAACAATGCGGGCAGCCGGTTACTATTTTTTTAACGTTATAGCCATCCAGCACTTGTATATTGGTCATGGCCTGCATCTGGAATAAAAATTCGTTGCCGGCACGTTTAGCCGGATCGCCGGTGCAGCTTTCTTCTGTGCCCAATACTGCGTAGCTGATACCTACATGATGCAAAATTTTGCAAATATCCCGTGTTATTTTTTGCGCCCGCTGATCAAAGCTACCCGCGCATCCCACCCAAAACAATATCTCAGGAGATTTACCTTGTGCAGCCATACCGGCCATGGTAGGTATTTTTATTTCGGATGTCGGATTTTCCATTTTGAATTTTAAACTTTATAACTGCAAACCGATTACTGCAAACTAACTGCTTACTATTCCCCCGCCCAGTTAAAACGGTCGGCATTACTATATTTCCACGGTGCGCCGTTGTTTTCCATATTGCTAAACATATTGTTCAGGCTTGCCGGTGCCTGTGATTCTTCCATTACTATGTACCGGCGCATTTCGGTTATAATTTCTAACGGATTAATATTTACCGGGCATGCCTCTACACAGGCATTACAGGTGGTACAGGCCCATAATTCTTCGCGGGTGATATAGTTATCCAATAAAGTTTTACCATCGGTATAATCCTTGCCGTGCCTGTCTATATTCTTTCCTACTTCGGTAATACGGTCGCGGGTATCCATCATGATCTTTCGTGGCGACAATAACTTACCCGTAATATTAGCAGGGCAAACGGATGTACATCTGCCACACTCAGTACAGGTATAGGCTTCCATCAGGTTTTTCCAGGTCAGGTCGGTTACATCTTTAGCCCCAAAGCGACCGATCTCACCGCCACTCTCCGGTACAAACGATGGATCAATCATTGCCTTAACTTCGTTGGTAACTGATGCCATATTGGTCAATTCGCCTTTAGGTTCTAAATTAGAATAATAGGTATTTGGAAATGCCAGCAGGATGTGAAAATGCTTGGAATAGGGCAAATAGTTTAAAAAAGCCAGTATACCTACAATATGCAGCCACCAGCAAACCCGTTCAATAATAGCTAATGAATTTGCATCACCAGGCAATAACGGTGCAATCAATGAACTTACCGGGAAACTGCCTGCCTTTATGTAATGACTAAAATGCAAAAGCTGCAATTTATAATCGGCGGCGTTCATGGTTAAAAAGGCTGTCATCAGGCATATTTCAATGCAAAGAATATAGTTGGCGTCAGACTTTGGCCATTCAGTCATCTCGGTTCCGCTAAATCGCTTTAAGTGAATAATATTACGCCTTGCCAGAAAAACCACACAGGCTACCAGCACTAAAATGGCTAATACCTCAAAGCCGCCTATCAATAAGCCATATAAACTGCCTAACGGCTTTGAGAATATACGATGCGAACCAAATATGCCATCAATCATGATCTCCAACACTTCAAGGTTAATAATGACAAACCCCACATAAATAAAAAAATGCGTTATAGCCGCAACCGGTCGCTTAACCATTTTGGTTTGTCCGAGAGCTACCTTAGCCATTACTTTCCAGCGTTTTGTAGGTTGGTCAGACCGATTGGTGTCTTTCCCCAGCAGGATATTGCGCCTTATTTTACCCGCATTTTTAGTAAACAGGTAAACAGCCGCAACCAATATGATGATAAATACAATTTGTCCAATCATTATGCGTGCATAGTATTGGTAAAAGTAATTTAAATGTTATAAAGGTTAAAATTGTTTTAAAGTAAAAAAATCACGATTGATAACTATCTAATACCCAATCACTAAATAGCTAATCAGCTATTCGCAATAACCTTTTTTCAAAAAAAAAACACAGAAAATAAAAAAAAGGCTACATTTGCAGTCCTTAAACGGGCGGTATCATAGCTCAGTCGGTAGAGCAAAGGACTGAAAATCCTTGTGTCGCTGGTTCGATCCCAGCTGATACCACGAAATCAAACAAAACCTCGATTCCAACATGGAATCGAGGTTTTTATTTTTTTAGATTTTTAACACCACCCCCGAAATACATTTAAAGGCTGTTTTTGGTTCGATTCCAGTAACCTCAACCTCGCTTGTTATCCAACGCCTAAATGATGGTTTTTAACGGCAACGAAAGCGTACGCCCGCTGTCCGTTTTTGTTACAGTGAACATTTTAACAGTTCTGTAATTTTATATATATCAATTAGTTGTAAATTTGGAACAGCATTTGGTCTGTCAAATTACTTGAATCTCGCTATAACTCATATCAGCCTTTACGATGTAGCCCCCCTCGGAACTCTATTCGCCGGGCTTACGCTTGCGCTGCTTTTAGGATTCGCAAAAAAGGGTAATCAAATAGCCAATCTGTTTTTAGGTGCAGCCTTAGCCGTAACTGTACTAAAGACAGGTGGGCTTATACCATTTTTTTTACCTGCGCTGGGCCCGCTCCTTTATTTTTACGGACGGCACCTTACCTGCCCCGGCTTGCGGTTCCGCAGGAAAGATCTATTACATTTTTGCCCATTGCTGGTGGCCTATTGGATGCCGGCATATATAGTCTTAATTGGGGTTATCGTTTATTTGTACTTGTCGCACCGGCTGATAGAGAATTTCTACGACCAGCGACGCGCCATATTGATGGACAGGCCGCGTTTCGCTTTCAGGCGGCTGGACCGGGCGTTATCCCTGCTCGGGTTGTTCTGCCTGTTAACGATATTTAATGACACTTTCTGTTTCACTATTGCCTTTTTACTGATTGGAATGGCCGCGGAAGAGATACTAAAGCCGGATAACAATATCCAACTGGCCATGCCAATAACTGAAAGATCGGATGCAAAAGAAAAAAGTCGTCGGCTCAAAGAAGCGGTAGCGGCTAATCGTCTTTACCTCGATCCCGAATTGACCTTGACTACGCTGGCCATAAAGCTGGGCATTCATCCGCATGAGCTATCCCGCATCATCAATACCGGACTGGAAAAGAACTTTAATGATTTTATTAATGAATTCCGTGTGCGTGCAGTTTCGCGGAAAATGCGTGATCCTGCTTATGATAATCTTACCCTATTAGGTATCGCATACGAATCAGGTTTTAATTCTAAAACAACATTTAATCGTGTTTTCAGGGAGATCACCGGCAAAACACCTTTGGAGTATAAAAAAGAAGTACCAATTGATAAGTTGGCACCTCAAGCCGGCATGCAGCCGGTAATATTGCGTTCGGAAAAACCAAAACGCAAATTTATGATCAGGAATTATTTAAAGATCGCTTATCGCCAGTTGCTCAAGCAAAAAATGTATACCACCGTAAAGATCGGTGGATTTTCCATGGGCATCGCCTCCTGTTTACTTATTGGCTTATATATTCATAATGAAATGACCTTTGACCGTTTCTATCCGGGTGCAGAACGCATTTTCCGGGTGGTAGGCGATGGCGAAATGAGCCGGGGTTTAGCTTGGCCGGCACCCATGTCAAAAGCTATACAACAAGACTTTCCCGAAGTTGAATTTGCCGGGCGCATGCGGCCATTAAACTCCTACCTGGGCCATGCTGAACTACGCAAGGCCGAAGAACCGCAAAATAATACTTACGAGCAAGGCATTCTTTATATCGATCAGTCATTCTTTAGCATTTTCAAGCTGCCCCTGGTGTATGGCAATGGTGCTACAGCTTTAAAAGAACCGCAAACAATGGTAATCTCTAAAACCATGGCCGATAAGTATTATCAAGGCCAAAATCCTGTTGGTCGGGTGATGTATATAGACAATGACTTGTCGCATCCTTATCGTATAGGCGGGGTTATGGCCGATATTCCTGCAAATTCGCATTTACATCCTTTCAATTTTTTTATCACACTCTCGGGGATAGAATTTGGAGCCGGTGAGCAGAATAGCTGGCGCTGGTTCAATTACATCCAATATATTAAACTGAAAGACGGAACCAACGTAGCTGCATTTGAAGAAAAGCTCAATACCGACCTCCGGAAAAATTATTGGATGCCTGAATTTCGTAAAGGGGGCTCGAAGAACCCTGAAGGAGAAGCCAGAAAATTCCATGTATACCTGCAGTCGGTACCTGATATTAATTTGCATTCGGCTGAATTTTCGGATGGGCTAACCAACGGCGATATTCGTTTTGTCTGGCTTTTCGGCACTATCGCGCTGTTTATTCTGATCATTGCGTGCATCAATTTTATCAATTTATCAACTGCCAAATCGGCCAATCGCGCTAAAGAGGTGGGTTTGCGCAAAGTTGTAGGTGCATACCGCAGCAGTCTCATCGCTCAGTTTCTTACCGAATCCCTGATCTACAGCTTTATCTCATTCATCTTGGGCATCATAGTGACCTGGCTGTTATTGCCTTATTTCAATAGCATCTCGGCAAGGTCGCTGACCATGCCATGGCTGGAGTGGTGGTTTGTGCCGGTTACCCTGTTTTCTGCCGTCATCGTTGGTACACTTGCAGGGTTATATCCTGCATTTTACCTTTCAGGCTTTAGGCCGGGGCAGGTATTAAAGGGAACAATCAGTACCGGCAGCAAAAGCCCTATACTACGCAATGGCTTAGTAATATTTCAGTTCGCAGCTTCGACCATCCTGATCATTAGTACGGTTGTTATCTACAATCAAATGCATTTTATACTAAACCGTAAGGCAGGTTTTGACAAAGACCAGGTGATGGTATTGCAAGGCACCAATACGCTGGGCGATCAGAATATTAAGAATTTTAAAACAGAACTTACTAAAATAGCTGCTGTTAAAAGCGCGTCCATAAGCGATTACCTGCCAATAAACGGTACCGTGCGTAACGGAAATGCTTTTTTCAAGGAAGGGCGTGAAAAGCTTGACCAAGCCGTTTTAGGGCAAATGTGGCAGGTAGATGATACTTACTTACAAACGCTGGGTATAAAGCTGCTTGAGGGCAGAAATTTCTCTTATAATATGGCTGATGATACTGCCGGAAGATCGATCATCATCAATCAAAACATGGTGAAGCAACTGGGTTTAAAAAAACCGGTAGGCGCACGCATTTACGATGATGGTATTTTTACAGTAATCGGCGTGGTACAGGATTTTAATTTCGAGTCGATGCGCGGCGAAATTAGCCCCGTGGTATTGCATTTTAGGCTCAGTACCTCTATGATGACCATAAAACTCCGCGGCGGCAAGGTTCAAAATGCAATTACTCAGGTATCTGCTTTGTGGAAAAAATATTCGCCAAATCAATCCATACGCTATACTTTCCTGGATGAAGAGTTTGCCAACATGTACGCTGATGTAACCCGCACAGGTAAAATTTTTACCAGCTTTGCTGTACTAGCCATTATCATTGCCTGTCTGGGCTTATTCGCCCTCTCGGCTTTTATAGCCGAGCAGCGTAGCAAAGAGATCGGTATCCGTAAGGTATTAGGCGCCAGCGTTCAAGGTATTACCTCGTTGTTATCCGTAGAATTCCTCAAGCTGGTATTGGTCGCTATCCTGATCGCTTCGCCCATTGCCTGGTGGGCCATGCATAAATGGCTTCAGGATTTTGCTTACAGGGTCAGCATCAGCTGGTGGATGTTCGCCCTGGCAGGTATTGGCTCCATTTTGATCGCCCTGATAACTGTAAGCTTCCAGTCGATCAAAGCTGCATTAGCAAACCCGGTGAAAAGCTTGCGATCGGAATAACTAAAAGCCCATTTAATAAACTCCACATGAAGACGAATATATTCCGGCCAACCTGCAGTAATTTAATTTATATAGAGGTTTAAGCCAATACTTAAAATAATTTGTAGCCTACCCACCTTTTGAACCGTTTTCAATTCAAGTCTAAATTCGCTATAAGACGCAAATCGGACAGGAAATGGTTGGATATTTGTGTAATAGCCACCACAGAAAAAAAAGGTCTTTTTCATAGCGAAAAAGATCTTTTTTGTTTAAGTTTAGGCAATTAGACTTGTAGTCACCTGATGAGGACGATCCTGTTCTGTCAGCATTTCCATAATAATTTGTTGAACTTTACGCAAAGCGCAGTACAAATGCGGCACAGAACTTTTGCGTCCTAATGCAGTATTTATAGCAACTGTTGATGTTAAGATTTTTAAGCACCACAAAAAAAGCAAGGCGTCATTATAAGCATGGCGAAGAATCTTATAAAACAGATAGACGATAAAAAGCGGCTACTTGACAAGCGTATAAGATTCTTCGCCATGCTCAGAATGACAAATTATTGATAATCCCCGCAGTCGCCCGGCCTCAGGTGAATTGACAGAATTCTGTTAATTCTTTAATTCTGAAAATTCCGGTTCAGACAAAAATTCTGCACATTTGTATTCTGCATATCAACAATATCATGATCCACAAAAAAACAAGAACATATATCCCTGCCGACCTTGAAATTAAATGGGAAACGCTGGAACCGCTTTATAAAGAATTAGTTGACCGCCCTATTAATTCAGTTGAAGAACTGGAACAATGGATGCGTGACCGCAGTGAACTGGAAGCCGCGTTAGAAGAAGATTTTGCCTGGCGCTATATCCGCATGACCTGCGATACCAATAACGAAGAGAAACTGGAAAGTTACAAATACTTTGCTACAGAAATTGACCCTAACATAGCGCCTTACAGTAACGAGCTTAACAAAAAGCTGGTAAACAGCCCATATGCTGATAAACTGGACGGCAAGAAATTTTTTGTTTACCTGCGCGGCGTAAAAAAGGCATTAGAGCTTTTTAGGGAAGAAAATATCCCGATACAAACGGAGATACAGGTTGAACAACAAAAATATCAATCCATTACCGGGTCGATGTCTGTTCATATTGGTGATAAGGAATTTACATTAGAGCAGGCCGCGGTTATTTTGAAAGATACCGACCGCAGTAAAAGGCAGGAAGCCTGGGAAAAGATCACTGCCCGCCGTTTACAGGATAAAGATAAATTGAATGAACTTTTTGATCATCTGCGTACCTTAAGGCATAAAGTTGCCTTGAATGCCGGGTTTGAAAATTTTAGGGATTATATGTTCCAGGCATTGGGGCGTTTTGATTATACCCCGCAGGATTGCTATGCTTTTCATGAGGCTATTGAAACGGAGGTGGTTCCTATTCTGCGCCAGCAAGCTGAAAAACGCAAGCAGGCTTTAGGCTTAGATGCACTAAAACCCTGGGATATGGATGTGGACATTTCCGGCAAACCAGCTTTAAAACCTTTTCAAGGCGGTAATGACCTGATTGAAAAATCTATCCAGTGCTTTAGCAATATTAACCGCTATTTAGGCGAGCGTTTAGAGATCATGAAAGACAATAACCTGTTCGACGTGGAAAGCCGCAAAGGTAAAGCACCCGGTGGTTATAACTATCCGCTATCAGAAACAGGCGCGCCATTTATTTTCATGAACTCGGCAAACGGTTTCCGTGATCTGACTACGATGGTGCACGAAGGCGGCCACGCGGTTCATACTTTTTTAACGGCCGACCTGGAGTTGAACGACTTTAAGCATTGCCCATCTGAAGTAGCTGAGCTGGCGTCAATGTCTATGGAATTAATCTCTATGGATAATTGGGATGTGTTTTTTGATAATGCCGAAGATTTGAAACGCGCCAAACGCGACCAGTTGGTTGATGTATTAAAGACCCTGCCATGGGTAGCCGTTGTCGACCAGTTTCAGCATTGGATATATACCAATCCCGATCATACCGATGCCGAGCGTACCGAAGCCTGGAAACAGATTTATGAACCATTTG
>DASWOZ010000220.1:0-2102 GCA_036398535.1 Mucilaginibacter sp.
ATAATACCCTAGTTTAAAAATCATATTAAACGATAAAGAAAATCCTTTCCATGAAAAGGTATTTCTCAAAGAACCAAAAACAGTTGGCCTGGAAGGGCCATTGTATATCATGCTATCGACGGTGGTATTTGTGATAATACCGGAATAGTCATTGCTAACTTTTCCGTTTAAATATCCCTGCGGATCGCCTGTAGCCGCATTTAGCCCGGCCCATTTATATGAGTAATAAGCAAATAACGGCTTACCCTGTAAGGGTAAAATGCCGCCATTATTCCCCCCGAATCCGTTTATGTAAGCGGTACTGGTGGCTTTAACAGCATAATTGGTTACTTTATCAGTGGCGTAACTTAGGATGAAATTGGTGTTCCATTTAATTGCCTTGTCAATATTTTTAGTATTTATAACAATATCGGCACCATGCCCGGAAGTATTGGCCCGATTTCCAAAAAAGGAAGGCCAGCCAGTGGATGGTGCCAAAGGTATATCCCCAAATAAATCAAGTCCCTTTTTCCAGTAATATTCAAGGCTACCAGAGACCACATTCCCTTTTAATGCATAATCTACTCCCAGATTAAGCATCCTCACTTTTTCCCATTTCAATTCGGGATTTGCCGGATTAGTAAGTGAAGCATTAGGAAGACTATAATAAACAGAACCATATCCCGCGGTGGCCGTTGTAAAGGCCGAAACGCTTTTGTTAATATTCCCATTGTAGCCGTAGGTTGTTCTGATTTTTAACAGCGGCAGCCAGGATAGCTGGAAAAAATTTTCTTTATCAATATCCCATTGCGCACCAACTGAATAAAGAGGAACTGCTTTCTGGTTGGTGTTTACACCAAACAAATTGGATTTATCAATCCTTCCACTTGCGGACAGGGTATATTTCTGCTTATAAGTATAAGCCAGGTTGCTGAAATAGGAAACATACCGGTCTGTTGATTCTGAAATTCCCTGCATATCGGGTATGCGGCCTGAGTTATTAGGCAAGGTCGGGTAATAGTTAACGAAATCAACAATACTATAGGTGGCATTATTGTCATCGTAGCCATATAGTCTGTTCCCATTATTATCTAATACAGTTTCGCTAATTTCTGCACCGGCAATACCCGTCAATTGATGTATCCCAGACCAATCTTTATTAAAATTTAATTGCGCGCGCAACCTGTTAGACCTTAAAGAGGTGTTTGATAGGTCTAAAATTCCGCCTAAAGGAACCGCTCTTGTAACCAGTCCGTTATTTATGGAAGAGAACTTATTTATAAAATTTCGGGTATAATAGGATTGCTCGCTATTCAGGTTGCGGCCTGCTATAGATTCCTTTTCATATTGATATTTGATTTCAGCGCTGAATAATTGAAGAAACGAATACTTTAATCCCAGGTTAACTCTGGCATCGGAAGTTTTTGAGCTGTTATCAGCATATTTTAACTCGTCCAAGGGCCGGTATTTCCAATCAAGGAGCAAACCCCGACCCACGGTATCCGTATATGCCGAATTAAAATCTTTTACAACGGGTAGTGCGTGCCCACTGGCGTCGGCTAACTGCGTATAGGGAGGTAAAACCGCTTTAGTCCCGCCTGGAACAATAGTGCTGGAATTATTAGTTTTAGTAGTGCTTTGGGTATAAACCAGGCCAATCGATAATTCAAGATTTTTTACAGGTGTAAATGTGTTCTGGCCGTTTAGCGTCACCCGGTTATAGCCGTTGCCCACAGCATTGCTTAAATCTTTATCATAGCCTGCTGAAAAGTAGTAAGTGTTGTTGGCGCCACCACCTCTTAAATTTAAAGCGTATTGTTGATTGACGCTTTTTTGATAGAAATATTTAGTTAGATCATTTCTAACATCATTGTTTCGTAATGCATTTATTTGGAGTGTAGCATCTGCTTCGGAAAGTTGCCCAGCTCTTTGTTTGGCAAGAATCTGAACTACGGGTGAGATGATGGGCATTGTTGTGGCATCGGATAGGTCGCTATCATAATAACCTCTTTTAAACAGTGCTTCTTCTACGTCAATAAAATCAGAGGAATTTAAAAATCTAGGGCTGTAGAATAAATTTGGTTTTTGTCCAACGGTAACATTAGCATTTAATTCCACGGCCA
>DASWOZ010000221.1:0-4319 GCA_036398535.1 Mucilaginibacter sp.
GTGGCGGAATAAATTCCTCCGAAATGTTTTTTTGCATCTAAACCTTCATGTTAGCGTTAATCGATAAATATTTCTTTCTGCTAAGAGGTTATTAAAAAATGATAATTTATTATAACAGTACATTTTATTTGCAAAAATGTACATGCTATAAAGACGCAGTACTTTGCGTTTCCCACATACAACCCAATTTACACAGCAAATCAGTATAATCATAGCCCCAGGCCGCAAAGTATTGCGTCACTACAATCCTGTAAAATTGTTTTTAAACAGCCTTTAAGATTTTACAATTAAATTTCAAGTTTGTAAGGGGTTATGCTTACTTTTGTACCGTTTTATCGATTGGTATTCTCATCATGGATCGTCTCAATTATATTAATAGCGGAAACGCTGCCTTTATAGACTCTTTATACGAAGCTTACAAACAAGATCCCGAAGCGGTTGATTTTGGATGGCAGAAATTTTTTGAAGGCTTTGATTTTGGCCGGGAAGCAGAAGCTCCGGCAGTTAGCGCGGAAACGCCCGAACATTTTTTAAAAGAAATTAACGTACTTAATTTGATTGATGGCTATCGTGGCCGTGGTCACTTATTTGCGGATACTAACCCTGTGCGCGAGCGCCGTAAGTATTTCCCGGGCAAGGAGCTGGAAACTTTTGGTTTAAGTGATGCCGATCTGGATACCGTTTTTAACGCCGGTGTTGAAGTTGGAATAGGCCCTGCCAAACTGCGCGATATTGTGCAAATGGTTGAAGAAACTTATTGCGGAACCATTGGGGCCGAATTTAAATATATTCGTAACCCTATAAAAGTAAAATGGTTTCAGGATAGGATGGAGAGCCAGCGCAATAAGCCGTCTTTTTCTGTGGAGCAGAAAAAGGCAATGCTGAATAAGCTGAACCAGGCAGTTGTTTTTGAAAACTTTTTAGGAACCAAATTCCTGGGACAAAAACGATTCTCGCTGGAAGGCGCGGAAGCATTGATCCCCGCTTTAGATTCGGTTATACAAAAAGGTGCAACCCTGGGCATACAAGAGTTTATAATTGGTATGGCACACCGGGGCCGTTTAAATGTGCTGGCTAATATCATGGAAAAAACCTACAAAGAGATCTTCTCTGAGTTTGAAGGTAAAAACTATGATATGGATTCGTCTTCAGGTGGCGACGTAAAATACCATTTAGGTTTCTCTACTGATGTAGAAACCGCAAGTGGTAACAAAGTTCACCTTAGCCTTTGCCCTAACCCATCACACCTGGAAACAGTTAACCCGGTGGTAGAAGGTTTAACACGCTCAAAGATTGATTTTAAATATGATGGCGACTTTACTAAAATAGCGCCTATATTAATTCATGGTGATGCCTCAATAGCGGGCCAGGGAATTGTATATGAAGTGCTGCAAATGGAAAAACTGGAAGGTTACCGCACAGGTGGTACCATTCACCTGGTAATTAATAACCAGATAGGTTTTACCACTAATTATATTGATGCCCGTTCAAGTACTTATTGTACAGATATAGCTAAAACTGTATTATCTCCTGTTTTTCATGTTAACGGTGATGACGTTGAAGCTTTGGCTTATGTGATTAACATGGCGATGGAATACCGCCAAACATTTCATGACGATGTATTTATAGATATTTTATGTTATCGCCGTTATGGCCATAATGAGGCGGATGAGCCTAAGTTTACCCAACCTGTATTATACAAGGCTATCGAGGCACATCAAAATCCACGTGAAGTATATCTGCAAAAACTAATGCAACAAGGCAGTGTAGATGCTGCTATGGCAACAGAAATGGAAAAAAACTTCCGTAACCTGTTACAGGAAAAATTGAACGAATCAAAATCAGAAGATAGGTTTACAGATAGCATCCCCATGTTTGCAGGCGCCTGGGAAGGATTGCATTTAGCTTCTGAAAGAGATTTTTCAGCAGTAGTGGATACCACTGTTAAAAGTGAAGATTTATTGTCAATTGGTAAAAAATTAACAGATCTGCCCGGCGATAAGGAGTTCTTGAAGAAGATTGAAAAGCTATTTGAAGAACGCGCAAAAATGGTAAATGAAACCCATGTGTTTGATTGGGCAATGGGCGAATTAATGGCTTATGGTTCTTTACTAAAAGAAGGGTATCCTGTTCGGTTAAGCGGTGAAGACGTTAAGCGCGGGACATTTTCACATCGTCATGCCGTATTAACGCTGGCTGATTCTGAAGTAGAATATACGCCGATGAACGCTATCGAAACTAAAGCTAAATTCAGCATTTATAATTCATTATTGTCTGAGTATGGTGTTTTAGGTTTTGAATATGGCTATGCCATGGCCAATCCTAATGCGTTAACCATTTGGGAAGCGCAGTTTGGCGATTTCCTTAACGGCGCACAAATTATAGTTGACCAATACATCACCAGTGCCGAAACCAAATGGCAGCGTGGTAATGGTTTGGTATTATTATTACCACATGGCTATGAAGGCCAGGGCCCTGAACATTCATCAGCACGTATCGAGCGTTTTATGGAGCTTTGTGCCGATAACAATATCCAGGTAGCAAATTGTACCACCCCGGCCAACTTCTTCCACATTTTGCGCAGGCAGATGTATAGAGAGTTCCGCAAGCCATTGATCATATTTACACCCAAAAGCTTATTACGTAACCCTAAATGCGTATCGCCTTTGTCTGATTTTACTGATGGTTCATTCCAGGAAGTAATTGACGACCAATATGCAGATGCTAAAAAAGTTAAACGTGTACTATTCTGCTTCGGTAAAATATATTATGACCTGTTAGAAAAGCAACAGGCAGATCAGCGTAAAGATGTAGCCATTGTTCGTATTGAGCAAATGTATCCTACACCTGTACAGCAAATGGCCAAAATAAAAGCTAAATACAGCAAGGCTACTGATTTTATATGGGTACAGGAAGAACCGGAAAATATGGGCGCATGGCCTTATTTATGCCGCAAGTTCCGTACCGATGAAATTTTGAAGCTGGATGTTATCTCACGTGCGGAAAGCAGCAGTACTGCAACAGGTTTTGCCAAACAGCATGCCGCGCAGCAACTGTATATCATATCAAAAGCTTTTGAAACACCTGCGGGCGCAACAACAAAGGCAAGCGTAAAAAAGACAACTGAAAAAATGGCAAGTGCCGGTGCTGATTGATTAGTGTGACGTGTAGCGGGTGTTGGGTAGCCATAATTTGCACATAACACGCCACCCGAACCAGTAACCAGTTTAATAAAACATACAACTACTTAAATATGAGTTTAGAAATAAAAGTTCCGCCGGTTGGCGAATCAATTACCGAAGTAACCCTGTCACGCTGGTTAAAAAAAGACGGCGATACAGTAGCAATGGATGAAGTAATTGCCGAGTTAGAATCAGATAAAGCTACTTTTGAGCTAACTGCCGAAAAAGCCGGAACTTTAAAAATAATAGCCAATGAAGGCGATACTTTAGCTATTGGCGCACCTGTTGCCAGCATTATTGAGGGTGGTACTGCCGCACCAACTCCTGTTGCAGCAAGCGCGCCTGCGGTTGCCGCTGTTAGCGAAACAACGGCTCAGCCTGCCGCCACAGTAAACCCTGCGCAAGGTGCAAGCACATCCGAAATTAAAGTTCCGCCGGTAGGTGAATCAATTACCGAGGTTACTTTATCCCGCTGGATGAAAAAAGATGGCGATACGGTAGCAATGGACGAAGCCATTGCCGAACTGGAATCAGACAAAGCAACTTTTGAATTAACTGCTGATAAAGCAGGTGTATTAAAAACCATAGCCAAAGAAGGCGATACCTTAGCCATTGGCGCACCGGTTGCCAGTATTACCGGAGGCGGGGCATCTGTAAGCGCGGCTCCTGCAACTGCTCCGGCCGCTGTTGCTGCTGCAACGGATAAAACTTATGCATCAGGTGTTCCATCGCCTGCTGCTGCTAAAATATTAGCCGAAAAAGGCGTTGATCCCGCATCTGTAAATGGTAGCGGTGTTGCCGGAAGGATCACTAAAGAAGACGCGTTGAACGCGCAATCAACCCCGGCAAAACCTGCAGCTACTCCTGCCGCTGCTGCACCAGCCACAACTGCCCCTGTAAAAGCGGGCGAAAGAAGCGAGAAACGCGAAAAAACGTCGTCATTACGCAAGGTTGTTGCCAAACGTTTAGTAAGCGTTAAAAATGAAACAGCCATGTTAACCACTTTTAACGAAGTGGATATGTCGCCAATTATGGAACTGCGTGGCAAATACAAAGATAAATTTAAAGAAAAACATGGTGTAGGTTTAGTCTTTATGTCATTTTTTACTAAAGCGGTTACCGAGGCATTGAAAGAAT
>DASWOZ010000222.1:0-1808 GCA_036398535.1 Mucilaginibacter sp.
GTTAATGGAATTGGATAAAACCGATATTTCAAGGCTTTTAGCAACCGGATGGAAACCGGTTACCCCGTTTTCGGTAAAAGCGCATGATGGCAAAACTGATATTTATGGTTTAATGTGGTTGCCTACCAAATTAGACCCTAATAAAAAATATCCTATCATTGATTATATTTATCCGGGGCCGCAGGGTGGCAGTATTGGCAGCGGCCCTACCAGTTGGTCATTCACTACAGCTAAAGGCGACAATCAGGCGCTTGCCGAATTAGGATTCATCGTAATTGAAATTGAGGGTACAAGCAATCCATTACGCTCAAAAAGCTTTCATGATATGAGCTACGGCAAC
The DNA here is from genome assembly GCA_036398535.1 of Mucilaginibacter sp. GTDB lineage: Bacteria > Bacteroidota > Bacteroidia > Sphingobacteriales > Sphingobacteriaceae > Mucilaginibacter. The sequence continues at coordinate 341 of DASWOZ010000222.1, forward strand.
ATGGCCGATAATACTTTAGCAGACCAGGTAACGGGCATTAAACAACTGGCAGAAAAATATGCTTATATTGATATTAACCGCGTAGGTATATGGGGACACTCTGGCGGTGGCTTTGCAACCGCAGGCGCCATGTTTCGCTATCCTGATTTCTTTAAAGTGGGTATATCCGAATCAGGAAATCATGATAACCGTAACTACGAAGATAACTGGGGCGAACGCTATAACGGCCTTATGGCTAATTCAGACTATGACGCCCAGGCCAATCAAAACCTGGCTAAAAACTTAAAAGGTAAGCTAATGCTTGCGCACGGCTTAATGGATAATAATGTCCCCCCGCAAAACACGCTATTAGTAGTTGAGGCATTAGAAAAAGCTAACAAAAACTATGATCTGGTCATATTTCCAAACAGTCCGCATGGCTATGGCGCTTATTCGCAATATATGATGCGCCGCCGCTGGGATTATTTTGTAAAGAATTTATTGGGTGCAGAACCTCCGGCAGAATATCAAATAAAAGGCAGACCATAAAACAAAAAGGCGGATAGGTAATTATCCGCCTTTTTGTTTATTCTTTAGAATTACTTTCCATTTTTATACCTGAAATTTTTTGACCACTTTTCTAAAAGCCAATTTTTTTGTAAAATAAGATGCGTTTTCTAATTGAAGGAATTTTTCAAAACACTGCCTTACTTCGGCAGGCATTGTTGAAGCGTACTCATTATAAAAAAGCCGGGCCAACTCAAACCGGATAGATAGGAAATCATCCTCACCTTTAATCACCTTAAAAAGCTGTTCCATAATAGTACGGTAACGGTTTCGCGGCTTTGTGTTTGCTTTAATGGTTACATTATTATCATGTTTCCGGTATCTAACCAGTGGCTCTTTAATACTTAAAACCTTTCCAAATGCAAAGGCCGCAACAGCTATCCAGTCGTCATGATGAAAACGTACTTTATCAGGAATATATTTAAACATTTGCCCTAATGCGGGGTTCATCAGCATGGTGCAACCGTTAACAAATTGCCCGAATAATAAGGTTTGCAAATTATGCTGGTATCTTTCTTGCTGGCCCACCTCATTCCAAAAAGACATATTCAATATATTTTCATCCTGATCAACCAGCATCAAATCAGAATATACCATACAGGGCAATTGTTTATCATCAATTGTTTCCAATAATTTGGCCGACTTTTCTAATTTATCCGGCATCCATTGATCATCCTGATCAGACAATGAGATGTAATTACCGGGAGTTGCAAGGGAAACGGCTTTTTTAAAATTTTCAATTACACCAAGCCTGGATGTATTAACTTCATAGCTTAATAATGATTGCTGCCGGTATTTTTCTAAAATAGCTATAGTTCCATCCGTTGATCTGTCATCACACACAATAAGTTCGGCAGGCTTTAAAGTTTGCCGCAATATTGACGCTATTTGCTGGTCTAAATATTTCTCCCCATTATAAGTG
>DASWOZ010000223.1:0-9114 GCA_036398535.1 Mucilaginibacter sp.
GGGTGAATACAATGAAGCCATGAACTTCCTGGAAACGGCCTTAGCGTCTGATCCGGATAAACATTATATTTTGTTTGATTACCTGCCGCAATTGCAAAAGAATAAAGTGATTTTGGATGTTATAAACAGGTATACAAAGTAGCTGATTATTTAACAAAAAAATAAAAATCAGAACCCAAAAAGTTCTGATTTTTTTATGACCTTTATGCCATTAGAACTTTTAGTTATAGTCTATAACCAATTAATATATTTATGAATTATACGATTAATAATCTCCCGGAACGCACCCAAAAACCACGTAGCAGCGGCATGACAATGATGATGGATAAGGGCCTTAGCCTGCGTCAGGTAGAAGATTTTATCGAGGTATCCGGATCATATACTGATATTGTGAAATTGGGTTGGGCTACATCATACTTAACCCCCAATCTGGATAAAAAATTAAAGTTGTACAGCGATGCCGGTATCCCGGTTTATTTCGGCGGTACTTTGTTTGAGGCAATGATGGTACGCGGCCAGTTTGATGATTATTGCCGCTTGCTGGATAAATACAAATTGCAATATGCCGAGGTATCTGATGGTTCAATAGAAATAGCACATGATGAAAAATGCGAATACATCCGCAAGTTGGCCAAACAGGTAACCGTAATATCGGAAGTGGGCTCAAAAGATGTGCAAAAGATTTTCGCACCCTATAAATGGATCAACCTGATGCGGGCCGAAATAGAAGCCGGCTCATGGAAGGTAATTGCCGAAGCGCGCGAAAGCGGAAATGTAGGTATCTACCGCGATTCGGGAGAAGTTCGCCAGGGATTGATAGATGAAATATTAACGCAAATCCCCGCAGAAACTATTATTTGGGAAGCGCCACAAAAGGCACAGCAGGTTTGGTTCATTAAATTAATCGGTTCAAATGTCAATTTAGGTAATATTGCCCCGGCTGATGTTATCCCATTAGAAACTTTACGTTTAGGTATCAGAAGCGATACATTTGATCATTTTTTGGAGAAGTAAGAAATAGGCTTCATCTTGTTATCCACAACATATTTATCAAACAATTGATTATCAACAGGATTTGTCATTTTGAGTTATCAAATCCCGTGGGACTTTGCAGGGGGGAATGATATAGTTATTAAATAAATGTTTGTCATTTTACATTGATAATCAATTAGCTAAAACATGCCATGGGTAGTGATAAAGTTTCGCAAAATGCTGAAGGGGGATAATGACCATGTACTTCTTCATGTCCTTGCGAACCAGGGGCAGTGTCATGGAATTGAGTGGTGAAGCAATCTCGTCGCTGATAAATAGTAGGCCAGCCTATCGGGGACGAGATTGCTACGCTCGCAATGACATAATCCTATCAAACAAATAGATTGACGATTAAAAGACGGCGATTTGATTAGCGAACAAGATATTTAGCTGCGCTACCCATAATCACTATTGCCTGAGCAAACAAGCAATTAGTAGTAATCCGCTAAATTTCTTTATTCCTCCAAACGATTTTTACGTTTAAAACTGTTTCTTTGTACATATACGCATTATGAAACATTACGGACTTATCGGTTTCCCGCTTTCGCATTCGTTTTCGAAGAAATATTTTACCGAAAAATTTAAAACAGAAAATATTACAGATGCTGATTATGACCTGTATCCGCTGGAGCATATAAAAGACTTGCAGGATCTGCTGGATGACCACCCCGATCTTTGCGGGCTAAATGTTACTATCCCACATAAAATCAATATCATTAAATACCTGGATTGGGTGGAAGAGGATGCCCGGCATGCAGGCGCGGTAAACTGTGTTCGCATCCGGGCAGAAAGCCCACTACTGGCCGCATTTTCGGGCGAAGTGGGGGTAAAGGGTCACGATTTCAGGCTGGAAGGGTTTAACACAGATATGTACGGATTTGAAATGTCATTAAGACCCTTACTGGATGATAACCGCGATGAAGCCCTTGTTTTGGGCGATGGCGGCGCGGCAAGGGCGGTTAAATGTGTATTGGAAAACCTGGGTATTAATTTTAAAGTGGTTACCCGCAGCCCGAAAGGTGATAATATTTTATTTAAGAATTTAAAGCCCCGTCATATTACGGACCATAAATTGATCATTAATACCACACCTTTAGGCACGGCACCCCATATTAATGAATGCCCGCCAATACCTTACGAATACTTAACCGATCGCCATTTATTGTACGACCTGATCTATAACCCCGAGAAAACCTTGTTTTTACAAAAAGGCGAAAGAATGGGCGCGGTTATAAAAAACGGATACGAAATGTTGGTATTACAGGCCGAAAAGTCGTGGGAGATATGGACCTCAAAAGAAAAACACCCGTGAGAGTATTCGCGATTGGAATAGTAGCCATTTTGTTTTTTGCTGCCTGCGGCGACAATCATAATTACGCGCCAAAGCCAAGGGGATTTTACCGGATAACTTTCCCGAAGAAAGAATACCGGGAGTACAACTCTAATTACCCGTTTACTTTTATGTACCCAACCTACGCGGTAATGGAGCTGGACAAAAAGCCAAATGAAAACAAGCACCTGTTAAACATGCAGGATTTATTGAACATGCAGTTCCCGCAGTTTAACGGCACACTGCATTTAAGCTATGAAACCATTACTTCGAAAAAAGTATTTGATGAATTAGTTGAGGATGCACACAAATTCGCGTTTAAACATACCGTAAAAGCAACCAGTATTGATGAAGGCATTATACATTACCCCGACAAAAAAGTATATGGTATTTATTATACCATTGATGGTAATGCCGCCTCGTCTGTTCAGTTTTATTTAACAGACAGTGTGCACAATTACCTGCGGGGGGCACTTTATTTTAATTCGGTACCGCAGCTTGACTCTATACAACCCGTACTTAAATTTGTAAAACAGGACGTGGATGTAATGATTAAAAGTTTTAAATGGAAACAATAAAAATTTCGAATTAAATAAAGTCGAAAATCCGAAATAAAAAAGCATGACTCAAGTAAAAGCATTTGAAAATAATCCGTTTCACGAAAACACTTACCTGCTATATGATGAAACCGGTGCGTGTGCCATTATTGACCCGGGCATGTATACCGCTACAGAGCAAAATGTAGTGGTGAATTTTATAAGGACCAATAATTTAAAGCCGGTAATATTGTTAAATACGCATTGCCATATTGACCACGTACTGGGCAATAAATTTGTTTTTGACCAATATGGCTTAAAACCACAATTTAATATAGGCGAGTCGGAAACATTAGAAGCAGTAGTAGCTTATGCCCCGTCGATGGATATTCGCTATGAAGTATCGCCATTACCTGATGTGTATTTGCCCGAAACGGGAACAGTTAGCTTTGGTAATACCGAACTCTCTTTAATATATGCACCCGGCCATTCGCCTGCACATTTATCTTTTTATGACGAAAAAGCAGGCTATGTAATTGGCGGTGATGTATTGTTTAGAGGAAGCATAGGCCGTACCGATTTGCCCGGCGGTGATTTTGAACAACTGATCAAAAACATTGAAGAAAAGTTGTTTATATTGCCTGATGCCACTATCATTTATCCCGGTCATGGCCCTGAAACCAGCATTGGTTTTGAAAAACAATACAATCCTTTTTTAACGTGATGCGTTCGGCGTTTTACGTAAATTTGAAGAATATAAACGTATAACGTAATACGTATAACATACAACCTAATTGAATACCTCCCTCTATATAGCCAAACGGTACCTGTTTTCGCGCAAAAAAATGCATGCGATCAACATCATTTCGGGTATTACCATGATGGGGGTTTTAATTGGCAGCGCGGCATTAATTATTGTATTATCAGTATTTAATGGGTTTGAAAAAGTTATCCTTTCACTCTATAGTAACTTTTCGCCCGAGATAAAAATTGAACCGCGCATGGGTAAAACTTTCGACCCACATACCGCTTATTTTAATGAGTTACATAAGGATGCCCGGGTGTTTTCTTATACCGAAGTATTGCAGGACAAGGCTTTGATCAAATATGGAAACAAAACCTTCATAGCCACAATGGAAGGGGTAAGCGACGAGTTTTTAAAAAACTCCAAATTAGACAGCACCATTCAGGATGGTTCATTTACCCTAAAAAGCAATGGCCGTCCATATGCGGTTATTGGCACAGCCATACAGGCCAGTTTGAGTATAAATATAAATGATCAACTCTCACCGCTGCAAATCTATTCGCCGCGGCGAAATATTACCGGATCGGCCAACCCGTTAGATGAGTTTGTGGTACGTAATATTTACCCCTCAGGCGTTTTTTCTGTCCAGCAGGATTTTGATAACATCATGGTTATCCCCATTGATTTTGCGCGCGAGTTACTGGAACAACCCAAACAAGTCAGCTTTATTGAGCTGGATTTTAAACAAGGTACAGATGTTAATGCTGTGCAGGATGAAATAAAAGATAAACTGGGTAATGGCTACATCGTCAAAAACCGTAAACAGCAAAATACCGAACTATATAAAACGCTTAATTACGAACGCTGGGCCATATTTATGATCCTCACCTTTGTACTAATCATTGCAGCATTTAATATTGTTGGCTCATTAACCATGCTGGTTATTGATAAACGTAAGGACATTGCCGTACTAACCAGTTTAGGGGCAAATAAACAAACCATACAAGGCATATTCTTTTTTGAAGGGATGATGATATCCTTTGTGGGCTGTATAATTGGCATAGTAATAGGCATCATATTTTGTATATTGCAGGAGCAATATGGGTTTTTAAGGATAGATAGTAAACTAACTGTTGTAGATGCTTACCCGGTAGCTATAAACCCGACAGATTTTTTGTTGGTATTTTTAACCGTGGGTGTCATCTCGGTTATTGCATCCGGCATCAGCGCACGGTTAAGTATTAAAGGATTAGCAGACATTAAACAGGATCTATAAAATGAGTTTAACAAAACCGGTTTTCATCATAGGTATACTGCTGCTAAGCATATATGCCTGTAAAAATAAACCCACCGCAAAGCACAGTGAGAAAAAAACAGCTATATACAAAGGCTTATATAGCTACGGGGCCGAGATAAAATCATTTCAACCATGTAATGGTAAGCATGAATATTGGGTGGCCGATAGTTCGGCACAACTGGAACTGCAGTACACGCAGCTAAGCTTTGAAAAACAGAACGAACCGGTTTATGTAGAGGTAGAAGGTAAAAGGGTGCCAACCGCTAAAGACGGCCCGGGTTCGGGTTATGATACTACATTGGTTGTAAATAAACTGATAAAACTAAGCAAAGACATTCCTAAAGATTGTAATTAAATTATACTTATCTGTTGCAAAAGGCTATACAAACGCTTAGCTTTAAATTTTTAGTAAGCCCTAAATAATTCAAACTCATTTGCCGGTTCGGCGTTAACACTTTACTATGGAATCAAAACGTCAACAAAAATTTGCAGGAGTAATACAAGAGGATCTTGCTGCTATATTTCAGCGCGAGGGTATGAATTATTTGCCCAATACTATGGTAACCATAACCAAAGTTAGGGTTACTCCCGACCTGGCCATTGCCCGGATATTTTTAAGTTTTTTTAATATGGCCAATACGGCATTGGCGTTACAAACCATCAAGTCGCACGCCTCAGAAATTCGTTATAAACTGGGCGGCCGTATAAAAGACCAGGTAAGAATAATACCACAACTGGAGTTTTTTATTGATGATACCAGCGAGTATGTTGAGCGGATGGATAAAATATTCGACAAGATCAGTAAAGAAGACAGACAGCCGGACGCCGAATAATACCGCTGGTTAATGAATGCAACTACAATTCTTGCCAATTACCTACAAACACATCAGCCAATTATTGGTAAGGTAGTTGACTTTGACACCACCGATAAGCTATTTACGTTTGATTTTACCGCTGCAAACCAGGAGATAGGTGCCGATGTGATTGCGGATACCCAAAAGTTTACGCAATGGATAGCTAAAAAGCTGGCAGATAATAATTGCCGTTATGGCATTGGCGGTTATATGGAACACCGTACGTTGTATGCCCGAAGCACGCATTTTGATACCGATGGCGAGCCCCGCCGCCTGCACCTGGGCATCGATATATGGGCAGAAGCCGGAACGCCAGTTTACACGCCTTTACCAGCTACTATACATAGCTTTAATGATAATGACCATTTTGGCGATTATGGCCCTACTATAATTTTAACACACCGGTTAAACGGATTTCAATTATATAGTTTATATGGCCATTTAAGCCGTAAAAGCCTGGAAGGGTTAAGAGTTGGGCAAGAAATTAACACCAATCAGCGAATAGGGAACCTGGGAGATATGCATGAAAATGGACACTGGCCGCCGCACTTGCACTATCAGCTAATGTTGGATTTGGAGGGATGCGCAGGTGATTACCCCGGTGTTGGGCGATATTCTGAAAAAGAAAAATGGCTTAAAAATATTCCAGATCCGGATTTGCTGTTAAGATTTCCTAAATAACAGTAAACAAAAAAGACTTACGAAGTTTTTTAAACTTCGTAAGTCTTGACAGGCTATTAAAGCGGTCGTCACAGCATGGCAACCGCATATTTTTTAGCTTCCCTTTTGATGCGGCGACACATCAAAAGGCACAATTACCTTAAAGCTGATATTCCGGCCCATATTAAATATACCAGGCTGTACTCCAGCCGGAACTGTTGGGTTGTCAAAGTATTTTAAACGGCTCATATTTGATTGATAGTTGCTGTTAGCCAGGTTGGTCCCTTCAACAAATAAACTAATTACGCTTTTACCTGCCTTGTTATGAATGCTGCCGCCAAAGCCTGCGCTTAACAAGTTATAACCAGCTGTATACGTTTCTGTTCCGTAGGCAGAAAAGAAACGATTCTGCGCACTGTAATGATCAAAGCCAACAAATGCGTATAAGCTTTTAAAGTTACCAAAGCCCTTGGTAAAGTTTCCGCGCAATTCAGAGTGGGTATGCAATGGCGGTATAAATGGTAAATATTTTAAGCTATCGGGTACTTTACCGCCTGTGCCTAAGTTAGTACCGTAGGTTAAGGTCATGGAGTTTTCAAAATGCAGCCATGATACCGGATGAATATCCAAACCAACCTCGCCGCCTTGTATGCGTGCTTTACTTTGTACGTAGGTAAATTTACTGTAAGGGCCTGTCGGGTCGGGCGTGCCATCGGCATCAACCCTTATCGCATTACCATTGGCATCCAGCATTTGTTCCTGAAAAATGTAATTTTGAATACTGTTGTTAAACAATTCCACACTTACCGAAACATTTGGCAGGGTTAAAAAAGCACCTATATCTTCCTGTACACTAAACTCGGGCTTAAAACTGTTGTCACCAACATGATAAATTTGCGAGCCCGGGTCTGGGCCATTAGCAGATAGCTCTGCAATACTTGGCGCCCTGAAACCACGCGCGATATTTCCCTTTAATAAAAACTCGTCAGAAAAGTTGTAGGCTGCTCCAATACTCCCCGAAGCTCCCGAAAATGTTTTATTTAATGCGCTGAATTGCTGCGAAACATTTGGATTTGATAATGGGTTACTGCCGGTATAAAGAGAAGGGAAGGGTGTGCTGTTATCAATATAAGCTGCCTGCCCGGTAAACGACCGGCTGTCTTCCCTTATACCTCCGGAAAGATCTAATTTTCCAAACGTTTTCTTCATGGCTATAAATGGACCAATATCAAATTGATGATAAGCAGGTATTGGGAAATCTGTACTGTAGCCTAACGCGTTATTTTGGTACATCCCGTTAACACCAAAAGTGGTTTCATAACCATCGCCTATGGTAAAGTTGTATTTTACATCATAGGTCCAGGTGGTAAGCTCCAGGTTAAGGCCGGGGATAGTTGCATCTTCCGGATGCGTAAATTCCCTTCTGTGGCTGTATTGATAGCCCAGGTTAACTAACAGGTTGCCTGTACCAATATTAAAGCTGCTATTATCATAAATGCGGTATAATTGTACATGCTGATGCAATACCGGGATACCATAAGAATTTAGTTCAGAGGCAGGGACTATCGGCCGGAAAGCATCATCCTCAGTTATCTGTTTGGTAAATTTACGGGTAAGTGAATCCCGGCTGCCATCTGGGATGGCTTGCACATCGTCAAAAATAGAGGCATTTAAATGTGAATATCCCCATGATTTATTTACGCCTATATTTATCCTTGCATCCTTTTCATTAAAATTGGTAGCAAACACACGGCCGTCGCGCTGGTTCTGATAATCTTTAGCGCCTTTTGCGGATAATACCGTTCCCCATGTCCAGCCATTGGTATTGCCCTGTAAGCGGAATGAACCGTTATATAAGCCATTATTAGTGCCGTATAAACCCTGAACGGCACCCAATATCTGGCCATCAGGTACAGCAGGTGGCGAGATTAAGTTCACCACACCACCAATAGCGTCAGAACCATAAGTTAAACTGGCCGGGCCCTTAATCACTTCCACACGGTCAATAGAGTTTTGATCTACTTCTACACCATGCTCATCACCCCATTGCTGACCTTCCTGGCGTATGCCATCCATTAAGGTAATAACCCGGTTATAACCCAAACCATGTATAAATGGTTTAGAAATATTAGGCCCGGTAGTTACTGCGCTTATGCCGGGCAGGTTAGCTATCTCATCAATAACGTTGCCTGATGCCGAGCGCTGATCTAAATAAGATTTACTTACCGCTACCATAGGCACCGGGTTTCTTTTAATTTCGGTAGCCTTGCTAACGCCGGTAATAATTACCTCGCTGGTTTCAATAGAGGAAGATTTTAACTGTACGTCAAGCGTTGTTGTTTTTGAAAAATCAACCGTACGGGTAATAGTCCCGTAACCTAAAAAGCTAAACTGAACAAGGTATACCCCTTTGGGTAAATTGTTTAAGGTGTATTGCCCCTTTTCATTGGTCGATGTTCCGTTTTTCAAATCAGGGATATTAACAATTACACCGGGCATTGGCGCGCCGCCGTCTTTATCGGTCACGGTACCGGTTAATGTACCGGCTGGTAGTATAGGTTTTATAGCTGCCTGCGAAAATACAGCCACGCATAATAGATATAGTAAAGTGAATAGTCTTATTCTGATTTTCATAAAAATAATTTTTAGTAAGAAGCATG
>DASWOZ010000224.1:0-4424 GCA_036398535.1 Mucilaginibacter sp.
CAGAAGCGTCTGTACCTGCAGTAACCCCCGAGGCTTTGCCGGTACATGAGGATGAGGCGATTACAAAGCCTGATCCTATAGTGGAGGGCCATGTTGCCAATACCATTCCTGCGGGCGAAAGCCATGTAGCTACTGACAGCCCGGAATTAACTGCCGAACAAATATTGAATGAAAAGGAGATGGGAACCTATTCAGAAACATCTCATATATCTCCCGAAACTGATAAATCACACTAAACTAATTAATATAAATCAAATAAAAACATAAAATCATGGGATTAGGTGCACCAGAAATCATTCTTATTCTTGCTGTAGTATTAATACTATTTGGCGGTAAAAAAATTCCTGAACTGATGAAAGGTTTGGGCAAAGGCGTAAAAGAATTTAAAGACGCGCAAAACGGTACAAACAACGAAACTGTAAATACAGAGGACAAAACTAAAGCATAATACCCCCAAAGATTAGATTTAGTGTTGTGTTTATAGCTTGTTTACTGATGTACTTATCTGTTGAATTATTTTTATAATTTCAATGGATAAGTTTTTATTTTAGGCCCATGGCTAAATTTTATTCCTCTTTAAGTGAGATAAAGAGTGGATTGCAAAGCGGAAAGATTTCTGTTGAGATACTGGTTAAGGGCTATTTGGCCCAGATAGAACTAAATGCACATTTAAATGCTTTTAACGAAGTATTTAAACAAGAAGCATTAGCGCGTGCCAATGAAATTGACAACCGTTTAAAGGATGGCGTTGCCGGCCGTTTGGCAGGTATGGTTATCGCAATAAAAGATAATATTTGCTATAAAGGGCATAAAGTTAGTGCCTCTTCCAAAATTTTAGACGGGTTCACCGCCATCTATTCATCTACCATTGTTGAGCGTTTACTGGCGGAAGACGCCATTATTATTGGCCGTTGTAATTGCGATGAATTTGCCATGGGGGCCACTAATGAAAATTCTTATTTTGGAGCAGTAAAAAACTACGCCGATACCACTAAAGTTTCAGGCGGTTCATCAGGCGGTTCGGCTGTTGCGGTGCAGGCTAATATGTGCCATGCCGCAATAGGTACTGATACAGGTGGCTCTGTACGTCAGCCCGCTTCATTTTGTGGTTTAATTGGTTTAAAACCAACTTATGGCCGTATATCCAGGCACGGCATTATAGCCTACGCTTCCTCATTTGACCAGGTTGGCCCAATTACACGGTCTGTTGAAGATGCCGCACTGTTATTAGAAATAATGGCGGGCGAAGATGAATATGACAGTACATTGGCGCAAAAGCCTGTCCCATCATATTCAGATGACCTTAAACCCACTACAGGAAAAAAGAAAATAGCTTATTTGCAAGAGGCACTATCAAGCCCGGGTGTGGATATGGAAATAAAAGGGGCCATGACCACCTATATTGAAAAATTACGTGCCGAGGGCCATACAGTAACCGCTGTTTCATTTAAACATTTGGATTACCTGGTGCCTGCTTATTATATTTTAGTTACTGCCGAAGCTTCTTCAAACCTTGCCCGTTATGATGGGGTACACTATGGTTACAGAAGTGCCGCCGCTACCGATCTGACATCAACCTATAAACGTTCACGCTCTGAAGGGTTTGGCAAAGAAGTAAAACGCCGTATTATGCTGGGCACATTTGTGTTAAGCGCCGGTTACTACGATGCCTATTATGCCAAAGCGCAAAAAGTACGCAGATTGATTAGGGAGCAAACGGATAAACTGCTGGAAGAATACGATTTTATATTGATTCCGTCTGCTCCAGAAACTGCTCCGGCTATTGGTAAAATAGAAAAGGATCCTGTAGTGAACTATCTGGCAGATATTTTTACTGTACAAGCCTCGTTAGCAGGCGTTCCGGCTATTTCTTTACCAACCGGCAATAATAGTAAGGGATTGCCGTTAGGGTTACAATTACTAACAAAACATTTTGGAGAGCAGGAATTATTAAATTTTTCTAAATATTTCCTGCAGCTATAAAATATTTATATTTTAGTAAAAATTAAATGCTTCGCGCATTGCATTTGTAACCCCCTAAAGAAGAGAATGAAGAGATTTATTACTTGTGCTATCTGCATTTCATTATTAACTATTGCTAAAGCCGATGCTAAGCCGGCTGCCGATTCAACGACTCATACCACACCGGTTAGCAACCAGCAAAAAAACATACCAGACACGCTTAATAAAGTTCCTGTTCAAATACCATCGCTCCCCGGTTATTTGTCTGTATATAAATTTCGTTTAGATTCGATCACTAAAGATGTACCGTTAGATTATAACGAATATGTACAAAGCTATATTGATATTTATACCCGCCATAAAGATGAGATGAGCCATGTTTTAGGCTTGGCTAAATACTATTTCCCTATTTATGAAAAAGCGTTTCATGAAGCGGGTATCCCCGAAGAAATTAAATATTTATCAATAGTTGAATCAAAGCTTGATCCTACTGCGGTATCAAGGGTAGGCGCAACGGGCCCGTGGCAATTTATGCCGGCAACAGCCAAGCTGTATGGCTTAAATATGGATAATTATGTAGATGAACGCCGTGACCCTATACAAGCCAGCTATGCTGCCGCTGCCTATTTAAAGGACGCCTATATGGAGTTTGGCGATTGGCTACTGGCCATAGCATCTTACAATTGCGGTAAAAGTAATGTAGAGCGTGCCATTGCAAAAGCGGGCGCCATGGATTTTTGGTCAATACGCCCATATTTGCCGCAAGAAACACGCGGATACGTGCCGGCTTATATAGCCGTATCTTATGTAATGAATTATGCTGATAAGCATAACATATCACCGCAAATATTTAGCCTTGGGTTAAGAACAGATACCGTTTTGGTTGACAGGTTTGTGGCACTGAGCAATGTATCAAAGGCATTGAATGCAGACATCAGGGAGTTATCCCTTTTAAATCCATCTTACAAAAGGCAAATTGTAAATGGCACGGTTACTGCCCCGCGCCGCCTGGTGATTCCGAGGCCAGAGCAGGAATATTTTGCAGCTTTATATGATGTACTAAATTCAGATACACCCATACAAAATACATATGTACCTGTAGATGACCAGCGTGAAAAGAAGACCCCTCAATTTCATAAAGTACATGGTGGCGAAAGTTTATTTGATATAGCAGATAACTATGGTATTAGTGTGCAGGATTTAAAAGACTGGAACAACCTGCATGGTAATAAAGCGGTTGCGGGCAAAAAGCTTTGGTTAAATGACAGGCATGAAGTGCCTGCCGATTCACCCTCAAAAAGTGACCATAAGTTTGTTACCTATAAAGTTAGACGAGGCGATACGCTTAATGTAATAGCCGCCAAGTTTGATGGTTCATCGGTTGAAAGCATAAAATCATTAAACGGATTAAAAAAGGGCGCCCTGCAACCAGGCATGATGCTTAAAATTAGCCGTGGATAATAACGATACAGTAAACCCGGCTTTGAACTTCAAAGCCGGGTTTTTTTATATACGCTATACCAGTTCAAAAAGGTTAACTTTGAACATTGAATTGATGCCATGAATAAACCTAACCGTAAACAGGACGCCTTAAACTATCACTCAAAAGGACGCCCCGGAAAAATACAAGTAGTCCCTACCAAGCCTACTAATTCACAACGTGATTTAACTATGGCTTATTCGCCGGGTGTTGCCGAGCCATGTTTACGTATAGCCGATAACGTTGACGATGTCTATAAATATACCGCAAAGGGTAATCTGGTAGCGGTAATAAGCAACGGTACTGCCGTGTTAGGTTTAGGCAACATTGGGCCTGAAGCCAGTAAGCCGGTAATGGAGGGTAAGGGGCTGCTGTTTAAAATTTATGCGGATATTGATGTTTTTGACCTGGAAATAAATGCTAAAACGGTTGATGAATTCGTAACTATTGTTAAAGCCCTTGAACCTACTTTTGGTGGTATAAACCTGGAAGATATATCTGCCCCAACCTGCTTTGAAATTGAACGCAGGCTAAAGGCCGAAATGAAGATTCCTGTAATGCATGACGACCAGCACGGTACCGCCATAATATCCGGCGCGGCTTTGATGAATGCTTGCGAAATACAGGGAAAAAAGCTTGACAAGATTAAAATGGTAGTAAATGGCGCAGGCGCTGCTGCCATATCCTGTTCAAAAATGTATTTGTCATTAGGTGTGAAAAAGGAAAACCTGGTCATGTTTGATATTAACGGACTATTATCAACCACACGTACCGATCTGGATGAAATGCGACAGCAATTTGCTACTACACGTAAAGATATTCAAACATTAACGGATGCGCTGAAAGGCGCCGATGTATTTATCGGCTTATCGGCAGGAAATACAGTTACACCCGATATGATAAAGGGTATGGCTAAAAACCCTGTTGTTTTTGCCATGGCGAATCCAGACCCGGAGATTGCTTATGAACTGGCTGTGGCCGC
>DASWOZ010000225.1:0-8352 GCA_036398535.1 Mucilaginibacter sp.
TACGGGCACCGTTAGCAGCTGCATAGCCCGATGTACCACCCTGACCTGTTTCTGCAACCTTTGAACTTATGTTTACTATGTTGCCTTTTGATTTTTTCAGCTCGGGCAACGCATATTTGACCATTAAATAATAGTGGACTACGTTTTTTTGAAGACTAAGCATAAAGTCTTCGTAACTCCCGTTTTCTAAACCTACACCATCGTTTACTCCGGCATTATTTACCAATCCTTCTATACGGCCATATTGGGCTATTACAGCATCAACGGCCCGTTTACATTCTTCGGGCTCATTCAATTCGGCGGTTACCTGGAAAGCTTCGAGGCCCGCGTTTTGAAGATCATTAACCACTTTCAGGTTATCTTCTGTTATACGGCCAATTATTACAGGTATGGCGCCTTCATTGGCCAATAACCTAACTATACCTTCCCCAATGCCCCTGCCTCCGCCGGTAACTATAACAACCTTATTTTTTAATTTCAGATCCATTTTAATATTTGGTTTGGCTCTTATTAGTTTATATCAAGCTCATAAAATTTCATTGCATTTGCACCCCAAAAATTCTCCTGCTCCGTTAATGTAAGCCGGGATACATAAGTTTCCGGAATAGCAAGCATTTCGCCATACGTTGCCGCTACACGGCAAACCGGCCAGTCTGAACCATACATTACCCTATCCGCGCCAAAAGCTTCAAATACAACATTTAAATAAGGCGTAAAATCTTCCTGCTTCCATGCATTCCAATCTGCCTCGCATACCATGCCCGACACCTTACAATGTACATTTTGATTTTTAGCTATGGCCCGCATATCCTTTTCCCATCCGGCTATACTTTTGTCCCTGATCTTTGGTTTTGCCATATGGTCTATCACCAAAGGCTGATCCGGGAAAGCGGCTGCAAATTCATTGACATAAATCAATTGATCGGTATAGATCAAAATATCATAAGTGTAGCCAAACTGCTTTAATTTGGCTATGCCCCTTTTAAAATCAGCGTTCAGCATATATGCCCGGTCGGCCTCGCCTTGTAAAATATGCCTGAAACCTTTTAGCTTTTCAAATTTTTTATAATAGGCCAACCGGTCTTCTATATCTTCAGCTTTCAGGTCTATCCAACCAACTACTCCCTTTATCATATTATGCGTAGCGGCATAATCCAGGAGCAATACATTTTCTTCCTCAGTTTGATCTACCTGTACCGTTACACAGCCGTCGATCCCATACTGTTGCAATATGGGTTCCAGATCGTCAGGTAAAAAATCTGCCTGAATGATCTGCATATCATCATTTATCCAATCGTGTTGTACCGGATCGTATTTCCAAAAATGTTGATGTGAATCAATTTTGGGCATATGCTTTTAACACTTGTTTTGATTGGCCAAGTCCGTCAATACCCAGCTCCATCACATCGCCCGCTTTTAAATATACTGGCGGATTAAAGCCAAGCCCAACCCCGGCAGGTGTACCTGTAGAGATAATGTCGCCAGGCAACAGCGTCATGAATTTACTTACATAGGCTATCACATATGGCACATTAAATATAAAGTTGGAGGTATTGCCATCCTGCATGGTTTTGCCATTTAACGTTAACCAAAGTCTTAAATCATTAATATCGCCAAGTTCATCAGGCGTTGCCATAAACGGGCCCATCGGGGCAAACGTATCGCAACCTTTACCCTTATCCCAGGTACCGCCACGCTCCAATTGAAACTCACGCTCAGAAATATCATTATGAAGCATGTACCCGGCTACATAGTTTAAAGCGTCAGCTTCATCAACATAGCTTGCTTTTTTACCAATTACAACGGCCAGTTCCACTTCCCAATCGGTTTTGACAGAATCTTTAGGAATGACCACATCATCAAATGGGCCTGCCAGCGCGGTTGTAGATTTCATGAATAACACCGGCTCTGACGGAGGCGTCGCTCCGGTTTCTTTAGCATGATCCGCATAATTTAAACCAATACAAAGAATTTTTGATGGCCTTGCAACCGGGCTGCCTAAACGTTCGCCACTATTAATCAGCGGCAATTTGCCTTCATTATCTTGAAGGAACTTTTCGAGCCGGGCTAAACCACCTGTTCCGAAAAATAATTCATTATAATCTTCGCCAAAAGCTGATGTATCATATTGCGTATCATTAATGATTACGCCTGTTTTTTCCTTGTCCGGGTTTCCCCACCTAATGAGTTTCATAAAATATTAATTGGTTGTTAGTTCAATAATTGTATCTGTAGGGTCGGTTATTACATTATCTGTATATATAAAAACACCTTCAGGTAATTGTTTAAATTTAACATTACTGCCATTACCCATAATTGAAGCCTTAATTACTTTAGCTTTTAACTGGGGTAAAAATAGGTATGGCAGTTTAGGCGCTTTGAGTATATGTACAAAAAGTTGTTTATTTTTTGAAGTTACCGTACCCCACTCCTGCGGCTGGATAACGCCGCCTCTTGTACCATAAATACTTTCGCCATTCTTTTGCATCCAGTTACCCACCAGGGCAAGGGTATCAGCAAATTCAGGCTGAATTTTTCCGTTTGGCATAGGGCCCACGTTTAACAAAAAGTTGGCATTGTGGCCTGCAGCATTTACAATGTAATTTATGATCTGCTTAACTGATTTATAATTCCTGTCAGTAATATTAAAGCCCCAGCTATTGTTTATGGTTTCGCAGGTTTCTAAAGGCAAGTCACCTATTTTTGATCCGGCACTAAAACCTGTGGTATTATTTCCAGGCAAATCCTTTTCAAACATCTGGAAATCTTCACCATCAATAGGCGCAAGGTGATGATTGTTGCCGACAATTATGGCTGGATTTAGTTTATGTATCAATCCGTATATCTCGTTAAAACGCCAATCAACCGTGCGCCTTTCCCATTGTCCATCAAACCATATAGCTTGTACACCCGGGTAATTGGTGATCAACTCGGTTAACTGGTCCTTCATAAATTTAATATAGTTGTCCCAGTCGCCTTTTGTTGGCCTGCCATTTACAATAGGGCTGCCAAATGCATAATCACCACGGCCCCAATCCAATAACGAATAGTAAATATGTAATTTGATTCCTTCTTTCTGGCATTCTTTGGCCAGCTCCATTAACGGATCTTTATGATAAGGTGTTGCATCAACAATGTTGTAGGCTGATGCTTTGGTACCAAACATACTAAACCCATCATGATGACGGGAAGTTATGGTAATATATTTCATCCCTGCCCTTTTGGCAAATTGCACCCACTCTTTTGCATTAAATGCCTGTGGATTAAAAAAATCGGCAAGGCGCTTATAATTATCGTAAGGAATTTTTTTGTTGAACATTACCCATTCGCCATCGCCCAATTCACTGTATATTCCCCAATGAATAAATAGTCCGAATTTCATATCTTGAAAGGTTTCGCGATATGTTAAGTTACTCTGCGATGGTTTGTAACCCGTTTGCGCATAAGTAGCCGATGCGAACAATATCAATCCTAATAATATTACCTTTCGGATCATTATCTTGTTATTAATTATTCAATTTAACAAAGCCGCCATCTAACAAATAGTCGCAGCCGGTTACAAAACCAGCCTCGTCCGAGCATAGGTATAGCGCTAATGCGGCTACCTCTTCCGGTTTACCCATACGGCCAATGGGCTGGCTCTTTGATAGTTTTTCAAACATTTCCTCTTCGTTTCCGGCATAGTTATTTGCTAAAAAGCCATCCACAAACGGGGTATGAACCCTGGCTGGTGAGATGCTGTTACAACGGATCTTATCATCTAAATAATCGCGGGCTACGGATAATGTCATCGCATGAACCGCCCCTTTACACATGGAATACGCGAAACGGTTGGTAATACCAACCCTACCTGCAATAGATGCCATGTTTAAAATAATGCCTCCGCCGTTACTTTTCATTAACGGTATAGCTGCAAATAACGAGTTGTACACACCCTTTACATTTACATTAAATGTCCTTGTAAAATCCTCCTCGCTGGTATTTTCGGCTGTGCCAATGTGGGCAATACCTGCATTATTCACCAAAATGTCTATCATACCTATTTCCTGATAAATAGCCACCATTTGTTGTTGATCTGTTACATTAGCGCTATGCGCAAATGCCGACCCGCCTTGCTGCGTAATTTCATCTACCGTATCCTTTGCAGCTGCGATATTCAATTCTATAATATGAACAACTGCTCCCTGTTTGGCAAACAACGTAGCTATCGCTTTTCCTATGCCGCTTCCGCCGCCTGTTATAACTGCCGATTTATTTTTTAAACTAAACATATTTACAATTTTGTATTATAATATCCAATAAGCCACACTCTATAGATTAATAGCTTATAATGAAACTCCTCTTTTCCACGGAATAAAATCGTCCTGACCTAATTGGACTGACTTAGGCTGAATAAAACCACTTGCTACATCTATAACATAATTCAAAATACGTTCGCCCGCTTGTTCAATTGTTTCTATACCTTCTATAATTGTTCCGCAGTTAATATCTATAATATCGGGCATGCGTTGGTAAATGCGCGTATTGGTTGATAGCTTAATAACCGGTGTAATAGGGTTGCCGGTAGGCGTGCCCAGCCCGGTAGTAAACAAAACCACATTTGCCCCTGAGCCTACTTCGGCAGTAGTGCTTTCTACATCACTGCCCGGTGTGCATAATAAATTTAAGCCCGGCTTTTGAACCTTTTCGGGATAATCAAGCACGGCAGTAACCGGAGAATTCCCCCCTTTTTTTGCTGCCCCTGCGGATTTTATAGCATCCGTAATTAACCCGTCCTTTATATTTCCGGGGGATGGATTGGCATAAAATCCCGAACCATCGGCCTCGGCCTTTGCGTTGTAAGTGCGCATTAATTGCATGAACTTTTGTGCGGTTTCTACATCCACACACCGGTCACTCAATTCCTGCTCTACACCGCATAGCTCCGGAAACTCCGCCAGTATAACACTCCCGCCCAGGCTAACCAACACATCTGACACATACCCTAAAGCCGGATTTGCCGATATGCCTGAAAAACCATCAGAACCACCACACTCTAAACCAATACAAATTTTTGAAATAGGTGCAGGCTGTCTTTCCAGTTTATTAGCTTCGATCAGGCCCGCGAAAGTTTGCTTTAACGCTTCCTGCATCAGTGTACTTTCTTTGCCTATCTTCTGCTGCTCCAGCATTATTAAAGGTTGGCTAAAATTAGGATCGCGCTTCTTAATTTCGGTTTCCAATATGCTGGCTTGCGCGTGCTGACAGCCTAAGCTTAACACGGTTGCACCTGCTACGTTGGGATGTGTTATATATCCCGCAAGCAATCCACATAGGGCATCAGAGTCTGACTTGGTACCCCCACATCCCATATCATGGGTTAAAAACTTAATGCCATCAATATTTTCGAATAGTTTTTTAGAAACTTTTTGTGTTGAATCCATTTGCAGATCGGCATTTAAAATAGCTTCTACCGAATTGCTTGTCTGGTAAAGGCTTATCAATTGCGCTACTTCATCCTCGTAGTTTTTAGCCTTTTTAAACCCAAGTTTTTCAACTAATGCCTCTTTTAACACTTCAATGTTCCTGTTCTCGCAAAATACCAACGGAATTACTAACCAGTAATTCGCCGTACCCACAGAGCCATCTGCCCGGTGATAGCCAAAAAATGTTCTACCTGCAAACTTATCTACTTCAGGTTTATGCCAATTCAATTTGCGTTCGCCCAGTTTAAAATCACTGGCCGCATGATGGATATTGTCAACGGTTATCGCGCTGCCTTTAGCTATAGGCTGGTTAGTTTTGCCTACCAATACACCATACATATAAATTTTCTGATCGGTAACCAGATCACTTATCGTAAATTTATGCTTTGATGCTACATCTGTAACTAATGTAATATTGTTGCCATTAAATGGTATAACAGTCCCTTTAGGAAGATCCTGTAAAGCCACCAATACGTTATCAGCCGGGTGTATTTGTAAAAAGTTATTTATGTTATTTAACATTGTGCCTGTTACTAATTATAATTCAAAAATTTTATTCATCAATACCCACTTCTCGCCAGGTTTTGAACCCGGGATAGATTGCTGGTATTTCCACATCAGCTCTTCCCACTCCTGTACTTTACTATTGCCCGCGTCCATTTGGTTTTTTTTATCAAAACTGAATGAATCGTCCGTTTCCATTATCATCAATAAACGATTAAAGCAGCGGTATATTTCCATTTTAATAATACCCGAATCAATGATACTACCCTTTATTTCCGGCCATATAGAACGATGATATTCTTCATATTCTGTAATGAGTTCAGGGTCGTCTTTCAAATCAAGTGCCAGGCAATATCTGTTCATAGCTTATGCTTTGGTTATTATTTTATGCCCCTTTAATCCAAAATATAGTATTACCAGAAAGCATATCAAAGGCACCACGTAAGCCAGTTGAATACTGCCCGTTCTGTCAGAAATCAGCCCCATAAACAGTGGAGCTACGCCACCGCCTATAATTGACATGACCAGGAATGAGGAAGCGATCTTTGTTTCCTCGCCCAAGCCCTTTATACCCAATGCAAAAATAGTTGGGAACATGATAGACATAAAAAAGGGCACAGCCATTACTGCATATAAAGCAACGTGCCCCGTATTGGTTAAGCCTACAATTAGCAACAGCACATTTATAGCTGCGTACAGGCTTAACAGCTTTGCCGGATCAATATATTTCATAATAAAAGTGCCTGCAAACCTGCCCACCATAAAACCCACCATAGCTATAGAACCATATAAAAACGCGGCTTCTTTTTCTGCCATCCCGGCTACAAATTTTGCATAGCGAATAAAAAAACTACCCACACAAACCTGCGAGCCGACAGAACAAAACTCTGCGATAACAGCCCATTTCAGGTGGCTATTCTTTAAAACATTTACAGAAAAATCAGCGCCGGGAGAATGGCCGTCAACAGCACTATCATCTTCTTTAACATTGGGGATACGCGTAAAAACAAACAGCAAGGTCAATAAAATAACTAAACCACCTATTATTATATATGGCATCTTAACCGTATTAGCTTCTGATCGTAAATACGCCGCCAACTGACCTGTTGACATTTGTTTTAATTCGGCGGGCGTGTGTTCGATGCCCGAAAGGATAACCTGCCCACCAACAATTGGGGCCACAAATGATCCTATCCCGTTAAATGATTGTGCAAAATTTAAACGCTGGGTAGCGGTTTTCTTATCGCCCAATACGGTTATGTATGGATTAGCTACGGTTTCTAAAAAAGTAGCGCCACTGGCAATAATGAACAGAGCTATTAAAAAAAACAGATAACTATGGGCATTAGCCGCAGGTATAAATAAAAACGCGCCTGTTGCATAGAGTATCAACCCTAATATAATTCCCTTTTTATAGCTGTATTTGTGTACAAATAAACCAGCGGGAATGGCTATTAAAAAATAGCCCAGGTATACTGCCGAATCAATAAATGACGATTGTGTATCCGTTAACTGGCAGGCCTTTTTTAAGTGCGGAATAAGGATTGGATTAATATTATGCAAAAACGCCCACAAGAAAAAAAGCGACGTGACTAATATTAAAGGAAACAGGTACTTATTTTTTGCCATTAAGGGATTGTTTATAATTTGGTTATACCAAAGAAAGCATTTTAAGCGATTATAAAGTTTTATTTTATTGTCTAATTATTAAACGTTTTTGGCATATTTCATTTAATTGGCTTATTTTGGGGAATAAATCAGATAATTATTAACCTGCTTAGTGAAACCACAACTGCTCAAAGTTTCGAACGACCTGGTACATTCCTTCAGTTCCCGGCAGGATAAGGTGCCTTATATAAATAACCGCTGGCATTACCACCCGGAAGTTGAGCTCATTTATTTTAAAAAGGGCAACGGAACCCAGTTTATAGGCGACAGTATACAACGATTTCAATCAGGCGATGTGGTATTGCTGGGTGCTAACTTGCCGCATTACTGGCGCTTTGATGATATTTATTTTGAAGATGAAACGAATAATCATGCGGATGTTAGCGTAATCCATTTCTGCGAAAATTTTTGGGGCGATGTTTTTTTGAACCTGCCGGAAAATGGCGCAATCAGATCCATATTGGAAAAAGCAAAAAGAGGGATTCAAATTACGGGCGAAGACAAAAAAAAACTGGGCGCCCTGATTGAAACAATTGTAGGCTCGGAAGGGCCCAAAAAGATAATGCTGTTAATGGAAGCGCTGATGAATATCAGCACTTCAAAACAAATCAAAGTAATTTCATCAATAGGTTCGCGTAATGATTTTCACCAATCCGAAAATGACCGCATCAACGCTATTTATGATTACTCGATTGCTAATTTTAAACGTAAAATA